>JBGTIC010000503.1:0-11524 GCA_041745895.1 Gammaproteobacteria bacterium | reverse complement strand
CCGGCGCTGGTGTCGCGGGCCGCCGCGGGTGCAACGCGCATCCGTCTGCGGGGCGGCATCGACTTCCATGCCAGTGACGTCGATCAGCTGCTTCAGCATGAGGCCTTCGTGCACTGCCTCACGGCACTCAACGGCCGTGAGCAGTCGCGCTTTCGCAGCCTGGGCCTCGGCGCGCCGCGCACCACCGGCACGCAGGAGGGGCTGGCCACCTTTGCCGAGCTGATATCGGGTGCAATCGATCTGACGCGCCTGGAGCGCATCGCCTTGCGCATCCTCGCCATTGAACAGGCGCTGGATGGCGCCGACTTCATCGAGATCTTCCGTTTTTTTCTGGCGGCAGGACAAAGCGAATCGGAGAGTTTCCGCTCGGCGATGCGGGTGTTCCGAGGCGCACCGCTGACGGGTGGGCACGCGTTCACCAAGGACACCGTCTATCTGCACGGTCTCATGGAAGTGCATACCTTCCTGCGCTGGTGCCTGCGTCATCAGCGCATGAATCTGGCGCGCTACCTGATGGCCGGTCGGATGACCATCGATGACGTGCTGAGGCTGGCGCCGCTGTTCGAAGCCGGCACCCTCGATGCGCCGCGCTATCTGCCTTCCTGGCTGGCGCGGGGCAGCGCGCTGGCCGGCTACCTCGCTTTTGCGGTGTTTGCCAACAATATTCGCCTTGCCGAGCTGCCTGAGGATCATCCGTTCACCGGTGACTGACTCAGGATTCGGGTCGAACCAGGCGCGTCGCTTCAAGGGCGACTCGCGCCGGCGCGACAGCCGACCGGCGCCCGTCAGGCTACCCGTTTCGATGGCGCATCGCATTGCGCCTGCAGGTAGCGGGCGGCTTCATCAGGGCCCATGTAGCGGTGCAGGGTCACAGGCGCCGTGCGCGATAGATCAACCACGATGAGACCGTCGAGCGCATCACTGAAGTTGCGATCGACGTTGAACCCCACCACCCGGCCACCAAGACGAAGATAGTGCCTGAGCAGCACCGGTACGCCCTTGCCATCGTGCTCGGTGAAGCTCAGCAGATTCGAAAACAGGTCCAGGTCGGAGATCGAGCGCACCTCGCTCCACAGTCCGTCGGGCTCACCGCGCCGCGGCCAGCTGCGATAGGGCGTGCGCGGACGTACCTGTCGGGCGAGTTGCCGATCGTAGGCGTATCTGCGCAGATAGCGCACGATGCAGCGCCGCGAGGCGGGCTGGTAGTGCGCGCTGATGCTCACCGGCCCAAACAGCGTGCGATAGTGCGGATGACGGGCCACGAAGCTGCCAATGCCGCGCCACAACAGCAGCAGCGGTGCGAAGCTCTTCTGGTAGTCGGGCACGATGAAGGATCGTCCAAGCTCGATTGCCGGCCCCAGTTGAGTGAGCATGCGCCGCGAATACCGAAACAGCGAGTAGGTGTAGAGCCCCGCGCGGCCGTGCTGCGCCATGATCTCGTCGACGAGACCGAGTCGGTACGCACCCACCACGCGCGCGCTTCCCCTGTCCCAGATGAAAAGATGCAGATAGTGCTCGTCGAAGCGATCGAGGTCGAGCGACTGGCCAGTGCCCTCACCGACGCTGCGGAATGTGAGCTCGCGCAACCGACCGATTTCGCGCAGCAGCCACGGGATCTCCGGCGAGGTGGCAACGAACACCTGCAGGCTGCGGCTGCGCAGCAGCTGGTGCGCATGACCCAGCGAGTCGATCTCCGCGGCCAGCAGCTCGGGGTTGACGGGTTCGGCAAGTGGGGCTGCGCCATGGGGTGTCGGGGCGTCGGACAGTCGGGACTGCACAGGCAGCTGCAAGGTCACGGCGCGCAGGTAATCGCTGATACCCTGTTCGCAAGCCAGTTTGTCGATCCGCCCGAACGGGATCCGTGCGCCCAGATGCAGTCTGAAGCGCTGGCCGCGATGCGTCAGCAGCACGCGGGGCAGCAGCAGCGAGCGCAACAGCGGATGCAGCCATCCGGCAGCATGAAACCACCAGGGGTTTCGGCCTTCGAAGCACGCCGGTACGACAGCCGCACCGCTGCGACGGACCAGCCAGCCGGCCAGTGCATCCCAACGGCGGTCCATGATGCGGCCGCGACGTCCGAGGTGAGACACCTCGCCTGCGGGGAACAGCAGCAAGGCGCCACCCTGCTCGAGCCAGCGCGTGGCCGCGCGCAGACTGTCGCGATTGCGACTGCTGTTTTGCTTGCCACGGCCTAGAATATCCAGCGGCAGCAGAATCTCGCGCAGTTCGCTGATGCGCTGCAGCTCACTGTTGGCAAATACTCGAACGTCGGAGCGCCGGCGCAGCAGCAGCTCGGTGAGCAGCAGCGCATCAGCGCCACCGAACGGATGATTACTGACCACCACCAGCGGACCGTGAACCGGAATCTCTGTAAGGGATCGGCCGCGCAGCTCACAGTCAAGGCGCAGTTGCTCACGCGCAGCGGCCAGGAATTCACCCGTCGCCAGCCCGGGACGCACCTGCCTGTAGAGTGCATCGAGGACATGCAAACCGAGCAGCCGGTTTAACAGGGCGGCAAGTGCGGTGCCGATGCGTCCCCGCGACTGCGTGCCGAGCTGCAGCGACTCGCGAATCGCCATCCCCATTTATGACCCTCCCCCGCCGACAGATGATGGCCATTGCATCACGGGCAGATTTCAGGCGCGGGAAGATTCGATGACAGATCGGCGACACGCGTCCTGAGTGCATCCGCCGATGAAGGCGTTCACTGTCAGGTCGCCGCCGTTTGAGTTGGACGCCTGCCTGTAATAATCTGCGCGGGGCTCGGCTAGCGTCACCCGGCACGCTGCGGTGCTCGAGTGCATGCGGCAGAATCTGGGCGCACAACAAGCAGGGAAAAATCATGAATACGGAGCAGTTGCTCGAAACTGCGCAAGTGGTTGGCACCACCTTCGGCCTGAACCTGATCGCGGCGATCGCCATTTTCGTTGTCGGCCGCTGGATCGCGATGGCGCTTCACAGGTTTGTTGTGAGGGGACTGGAAAAGGCGAAGATGGAGCCTATTTTGGTCAGATTCCTCGGCAACATTGTCTACACGTTGCTGCTGATCTTTGTTGTGCTTGCAGCCATCAACCAGGTCGGTGTGCAGACGACCTCGCTGATCGCATTGCTGGGTGCTGCCGGCCTCGCGGTAGGTCTGGCGCTGCAGGGCTCGCTGGCCAATTTTGCCGCCGGCATTCTGATCATCATCTTCCGGCCGTACAGGATCGGCGATTTCGTAGAGGGTGGCGGCGTGGCCGGCACGGTGGATGAGGTTCAGATCTTCACCACCATACTGAAGTCGCCTGACAACAGACGCATCATCGTCCCGAACGGGCAGATGATGAGTGGTACGATCGTCAACTTCTCGACGCATCCGACCCGCCGCGTCGACCTGACGGCCAGCGTCAGCTACGACGATGATTCCGACAAGGTGCGCCGGGTGCTCACCGAGATCCTTGCGGCGGACGAGCGCGTGCTCGCCGAGCCTGCCCCCAACATCCGTATGATGACCCACGCCGACTCGAGCATCGACTGGATCGTGCGGCCCTGGGTGAATGCCAGCGACTACTGGCCGGTGTATTTCGATTTGACCGAGCAGATCAAGCGGCGCTTCGATGAGGAGGGCATCAGCATTCCCTACCCGCAGCGCGATGTGCATCTCTACCATCACGACAAGGCGTCATCGGGGCAGCCGGCCGATGCGGCGGGGCACGATGCCGATGCTGCCAGCGTGACCCGATGATGCTAGGCTGGGCGATCGTCCCGATTCGGAGTCCTCGCCATGTGCTTGCTGCGCCTGTTGCCTGTCGCGTTTCTCCTGGCCGCGGCTGTCGGCTGTTCCCCTGGAAGTAAATCGCCGGGAAATGAAGCACCGGCTCCGGAGACTGCCATGCAGGCCACGCCCGACCCGCTGATTGACCGCGATCTGCTGTTCGGAAATCCCGAGCGCACCCAGGGTCGTCTCAGCCCCGATGGCCGCCGTATCAGTTATATCGCGCCGCTGGACGGTGTGCTCAACGTCTGGGTGGCGCCGGCCGACGACATCACCGAGGCCCGTGCCATCACACGCGATACCGGACGCGGCATCCGCAACCATTTCTGGGCGGCCGATGGCGCACACGTCCTTTACCTGCAGGACACCGGCGGGGATGAGGATTTCCTGCTGCACGCCATCAACCTGGACTCCGGCGAAGTGCGAAACCTCACCCCCATGGAAAATACCACGGCCCAGGTCATCGCCATCAGTCGCGATCACCCGGACACCCTGCTGGTGGGTCTCAACAATCGCGATCCACGCTTCCATGACGTGCATCGCCTGACCCTGTCGACCGGTGAACTCGAACTCGTGGAGACCAACGAGGGCTTCCTCAGCTACCTCGCCGATCGCAATCTCGAGCTGCGCCTGGCGCTGGCGCCGTCGCCTGGCGGAGGCCTGGAGGTCCTGCGTCGTGGTGAGTCCGGCTGGGAGTCGTTTCTCACCGTGGGCCAGGAGGATGACCTGACGACCTCACCGATCGCGATTGCCCCGGATGGCAAGGCCGTCTACATGATCGACAGCCGCGAGCGCGATACGGCCGCACTCGTGCGGGTGGACCTTGCCTCAGGCGAGCGCGATGTGCTTGGCGAGGATGCCCGCGCCGATGTGTCCGATGTCTTCGTGGATGCAGTGAGCCGCGATGTGGCCGATTCGCGACGAATTACCTGAAGCCCGAATGGACCGTGCTCGACGAGGCGTTCGCCGATGAGTTCGCCCGCCTGGATGCGAGCCTGGAGGGCGAGTGGCAGGTGGTCAGCCATAGCCATGATGGCCAGCGCTGGCTGTTATGGAGCGGTCAGGCGACACGCCCCGGGGCCTATCACCTCTTTGATCGCGAGACGGACACGCTGAGCGCCGTGTTCGTCACCCAGCCGGCACTGAGTGATCAGCCGCTGACCGGCATGCACCCGGTGGTGGTTCGTTCGCGTGACGGGCTTTCGCTGGTGTCCTACTTGAGTGTGCCCCGCTGGATGGATCCGGAGGGCAATGGACGTCCGTCGTCACCGGTACCGATGGTGCTGCTCGTGCATGGAGGGCCGTGGGCGCGAGACGCCTACGGCTTCGATGCGCAGCACCAGTGGCTTGCCAACCGCGGCTGTGCCGTGCTGTCCGTGAACTTCAGGGGTTCCACCGGGTTCGGCAAGGGCTTCATCAACGCGGCCGACCGCGAATGGGCCGGGCGCATGCACGATGATCTGCTCGATGCCGTGGATTGGGCGGTGGTCCAGGGCATCCCACGCCCGAGCAGGTCGCGATCATGGGCGGCAGCTATGGTGGATATGCAACGCTCGTCGGGCTGACCTTCACCCCCGAGACTTTTGCCTGTGGCGTTGACATCGTCGGGCCATCGAACCTGGAGACGCTGCTCGACTCCATCCCACCCTACTGGGCCGCTTTTTTCGAAAACCTCGCCACCCGCGTAGGTGATCCTCGTACCGAAGACGGCCTGTCCCTGCTGCGCGAGCGCTCGCCGCTGCACCGTGCCGATCAGATCCGCCGGCCGCTGCTCATCGCCCAGGGCGCGAATGATCCGCGCGTCAAGCAGGCCGAGTCGGATCAGATCGTTACGGCGATGACGGCGAACGACCAGCCGGTGACCTACGTGCTCTATCCCGACGAGGGCCACGGTTTTGCGAGGCCGCAGAACCGTCTGGCGTTCTTTGCGATCACCGAGGCGTTCCTCGCGGAGTGCCTCGAGGGTCGGGCGCAGGACATCGGCGAGGCACTCGCCGGCTCCAGCACCCAGGTACCGGTGGGCGCTGGCTTCGTGCAGGGACTCGAAGACGCGCTCGCCGGGTTCGAGGCCACGATCACGCGCTGAGGGTAGCCCGTCCAGTGTGGCCAGGCGCCTTGGTGGGCGCCCAGCGCGCCTGCTACCCGCCGAAACCTTCCCGTGACCTGATTGCAGGAAATCGTTCACACGCATGACAGCAAACTGTCACGCGCGTACGCAACACTTAACGGCCTAAAGCGACGCCGTTGTTGCGAAAGCACCACAGTGTGCCCGATGACGCAGCGTCTGCCTGAATTCACGCAATCATTGTCAACAGGGGTTAGGGTTATCATGTCTTTCAAACACGCTTGGTTGGGCGCGAAGCTGGCGCGCGGTGGGAGCCTGTCTCTCAGTCTTTCAATAGCTTCGCTACTGGCGCTGGCGCCTGCAGCCGCTGTCCATGCCCAGCAGACGTCTTCCGAGCTGCGCGGTGTCATCGTCGATACGAACAGCCGACCCGTGGTCGGCGCGAATATCACGATCGTGCACGAGCCTACCGGTGCGACCAGCTCGTCAGTCACCGGTGGATCCGGAAATTTCCTGCAGTCGGGTCTTCGCGTCGGAGGCCCCTACAGTCTGGTTATCGAGGCGCCCGGGTTCGAGCGCGCTCGCGTTGACGGGCTGGCGTTGCAGCCGGGGTCGCAGCCACCGATTCAGGTCGCGCTGAATCCCGCCGCAAGGCTCGACGAGATCGTGGTGACGGGGCAGGCGATCAGCCAGGCCGACCTGAACAGTGGTGTGGGCTCGAATTTTACGGCTCGCGATATCGCCAATCAGCCCTCCATTGCGCGCGACGTGATTTCCACGCTCGCCCGAGACCCGCTGGCCATCTCGACGGGTCCGAACAACCTGTCGGTGGCCGGTGCCAACCCGCGCTTCAACGGCGTGACAATCGATGGCGCCCGGCAGCAGGACAACTTCGGGCTCGGCGACAACACCTTCGCCACCGCACGCTCGCCGATCAACATCGACATTATCGAATCGGTTTCGCTGGTTGCTTCCGATTACTCCGTGACCACCTCGGGCTTCACAGGGGGCTTGGTCAACGTCACGACCCGCGGGGGCAGCAACGAGTTCGAAGGCTCAGTGTTTTACTACTATCGCGATGAAGGTTGGCTCGGTGACAAGCCATTCGGTGGCGAGGGTTCGTTCGATCCGGGTGACTTCGAGGAAAAGGAATATGGTCTGAGTGTCCGTGGGCCCATCATACAGGACAAGCTGTTTTTTTCGCTGTCGTATGATCAGTTCAAGACTGCCAGGCAGCTCGATTTCGTGGCCGACGACGCGGACAACGGTGTCTCCCCTGCGGCGTTTGCCACCCTGAATCAGATCGTCTCGGACACCTACGGCATCGATATGCTCGGTCGTCCGCAGCAGGCCGCACTGCCCGAGGAGACCAAGCGCTGGTTCCTTCGGCTGGACTGGGACATCAATGATGTCCAGCGGCTGCAGGCGAACTATCAGCGCACCGAGGACGCCGGTGTCAGCGGCATCGGTTCTTTGAACTTCGAATCGGCCTGGTACGATACGCCGACGCTGCTGGAAAACTACACCGTACAGCTGTTCTCCGACTGGACACCCGAGCTGTCCACCGAGCTGCGCGTCAGCGCCATTGATTTTACCCGTGGTCAGAATTGCCGTGCCGCAGATGATGTGGGTGCGCTGGAGTTCGGCCTGAACGCAGCCAATGTGGTGGGTACGCCACTGGAAGGGCTCGTCACCAGCACGTCCACACGCACCTTCCTGGGAGGATGTGATCGCTTCCGGCACGCTAACGAGTACGCCGACGAGCGACTGCAGCTGTTTGCCAAGGCCGACTACGTCTTCGAGGACTTTATCTTCACCTTCGGCGCCGAGTACGAGACGCTTGATCTGTTCAATGTGTTCGTCGAGCGCTCGCGCGGTCGGTTCCGTTTCAACGGAGGCCAGAACATTCTCGACCAGAACGCCACCGTCGAGTATCGCAACGTGCCCTCCAACAACGCTCTCGAAGGCGCCGCAAACTGGGGCTACTCGCGCTGGGTGGGATTCGGCGGTGTTCGCTGGCAGGCCACTCCCGATCTGGAGCTTTCGGCCGGGCTGAGATACGAGCGGCTTTCCACCAGCGATCAGCCGGCATTGGATCCGAGTTTTGCGACGGCTGTCGGTTTCGACAACGCTACCACCACCGACGGGTTGGATCTGCTGATGCCGCGTCTGGGCTTCCGCTGGCAGCCGCTCGATCGCACCACGGTCAGCGGCGGGTACGGGCTGTTCGCGGGTGGTGATCCCGGGGTGTGGACATCCAATGCGTTTCAGGTGCCGGCGGTGTTCGCCAGCGGCCCCTTTACGGGCGTGACCGGCCGAAGCGTTCCGCAGGCGCTTCTGACTCAGGTGGCAGGCGGTACGCCGCGGGCCATCGATGCCATCGACCCAAACTTCTCCATACCCTCGGAGCACAAGGCATCCATCAGGGTGGAACAGCTGTTCGACATGAATGTCGGGGGTATGAACCTGGGCCGAAACTACGTTGCCACAGCGCAGATCCTTTATTCCAGTTCGAAAGACTCGTTCCTCTGGCGTGAAGGGGCGCAGGTCCTGCAGGCACCGTTCAACCAGACAGGCGTGGCCCCGGATGGGCGTCCGATCTACGCTGACCTGCAGGCCCTTGGCGTGTCGAACCGCACACTGCTGACCAACGGCTCCGGCGACGACAGTCTTGCGTTCACACTGTCGCTGGCCAACGATTTTGACAATGGTTTCGGCTTTTATCTCGCCTACGCCTACCAGGATGTCGAGTTGCTTACCGAGGGGACGTCCTCACGTGGCGTGTCTTCATTCCGCGGCCAGATCTCAGCGGATCGCAATTTCCCGGAAGCCCGAACCTCCATCTACCAGATCGAGCACGCGATCAAGGTCGGGCTGTCGTATGAGCGGGATTTCTTTCGCGATCTGATGACGCGCGTGGATCTGTTCGGCCAGATCAACTCCGGCGCACCCTTCACCTATACCTTCGACATCGACAACAACAATGCCCTGTTCGGGCGCACCGGTAACGGAGAGAATCCTTTCGACAACAATCCGCTGTACGTGCCGAGCGTCAATGACCCGCTTGTCGTGTTCGCCTCCGGCTTCAATCAGGCAGGGTTTAACGAATACATCGACAGCAACGGTATCTCACGCGGTGTCATCAACGCTGTAAACTCTGACCGGGGCCCGACGCAGCGACGTTGGGATCTGAAGTTCCAGCAGGAACTGCCTGGAATCCCGGGGGCTGACAGGCTGTTCGGAAAGAGCCGGTTCAAGCTGGAATTTGACATCCAGAACGTGCTGAATCTGCTGAACAGCGACTGGGGCGGGGTTTCCAATGCGCCTAGCTTCAACCAGAATGCGATTGTTCGAGCGGATCTCGTGAGCGCGGCGGATGTGGCAGCGCTGGGTGTCGACGCAGCGCCTGCGTTGACAGGCGATGCCCCTCGCACCACCTGTCTGGCGGCTGGTGACTGCGTCTATCGCTATAACAGCTTCAGCGATCGACCGACCGCTTTCCGCTCCAACTCGCAATCGGTCTGGTACGCACGCATCGGCCTGAAGTACGAGTTCTGAAGATCCCGCGATCGCGGGTATAAAGTAGAAAGGCCGGTACCGATGGTGCCGGCCTTTTTGCGTTCCGGCGGCCTTCCAGCGATCTGCACCGCCGGGACTGGCTCAGCCTGGCCGTGGTACAGGCGCACAGCCCCTTCCTTGGCCTGCGCTGAACCGTCCTATACTCTGGCTGTGTGAAGACTGGGCGCACGTCTTGCGTCCCGCAGAATCCGGAGGGGCAAATGCGATCAGATCCTACGCGAATGACGCCTGTGTTCCTTTTCGCCGCGATGGTGAGCTTCAGCGACGCGGCCACCCACGCGGCCCATGCTCAGGAACCGACTGCGGCACAACGTTCGGCGGAGCTCACCGTGATCCGCGCCGGCACGCTGCTCGATGTCGAAGACGGTCGGGCGCTGCGCGACCAGGTCTTGGTCATCGAAGGCGATCGCATCGTCACAGTGGGGCCGGCGCGCTCGACACGCATTCCCGAGGGTGCGACGGAAATCGACCTGAGTGATGCTACGGTCCTTCCCGGCCTGATGGACGGGCATGTGCACATGACCAGCCGTCACGATCAGCACGGCTATCGCAGCCTTGGCATCTCCACACCGCGCGCGGCGCTCAGTGGTGCGGCCAATGCGGTGCGCACGCTGCGCGCTGGGTTCACCACGGTGCGCAATGTCGGCGCCGGCGGTTTTGCCGACGTGGCCCTGCGCGATGCGATTGCCGAGGGTGAACTCATCGGTCCGCGTATGCTGGTGTCCGGGCCCTCTATCGGCATCACCGGTGGCCACTGCGACAACAATTTGTTGCCTGCCCAGTACGGCGTCACCTCCGATGGTGTGGCCGACGGACCCTGGGCGGTGCGCCAGAAAGTGCGCGAGAACGCCAAGTACGGCGCCAACCTGATCAAGTTCTGTGGCACCGGCGGGGTGCTGTCCAAGGGCACGCAGATCGGTGCGCGCCACTTCACCCTCGAAGAGATGCAGGCGATCGTGGATGAGGCGCACACCCTGGGCATGCGTGTTGCGGTGCATGCGCATGGCACCGCCGGCATCAAGACGGCGATCATGGCCGGTGCGGATTCCATCGAGCACGCCAGCCTGATCGATGACGAAGGCATCCGCCTGGCCCGCGAGCGCGGCACCTTTCTGTCGATGGACATCTACGTCAGCGATTTCATTCTGGGCAGTGGCGAGGCGATGGGCATCCTGCCGGAGTCACTGGAAAAAGAGCGCATCGTCGGCACCGCGCAGCGGGAGAACTTCCAGAAGGCGCTGCAGGCCGGCGTTCGCATGAGTTTCGGCTCGGATGCCGGCGTCTATCCGCACGGTGACAACGCCCGCCAGTTCGCGCGCATGGTGGAGTGGGGCATGACGCCAATGCAGGCGATCCAGGCGGCGACCGTGAACGCAGCCGAGCTGTTTGGCCTGCGCGAGGACGCAGGGTCGCTGACCGCCGGTCGGTTCGCGGACATCATTGCGGTCGCCGGCGATCCGCTCGAAGACATCACCGTACTGTCGGAGGTGGGTTTCGTCATGAAGGCCGGGCGAGTGTATCGCCGGGATCTGTTGGAGCCGGCGCGCAGCGCAGCGATGGCGCGCTGATATGAAGCTGGCCAGCGTGTCCTGCTAGCCGATCAGCAGCGCCGACCCGGTCATGCCCGATGCGTTCATGGCGTCTGCAAGCGGACGGTCGGCGGTCGCAAGCGGACAGTCGTAGCGCTGGGCGAGGGCAGCATACAGGGCGTCGTACACGGTCAGATCAAGAGCGAAGGCTAGGCTGCGCGCGGGTGCGGTGAGTTCCCCGGTGGGGGCCAGCGCGATGGGCACCGCGGCGATCGCGTCGAACGCAGCGTCGGCGGCCGCCCGGCTGATGATGCCGCGACGCTGCTTGGCCCAGAACACATTGGCGACTTCGACAAGCAGAAAGTCCGGCGCGTGCAGCACGTCCATATCGAGCACGGCGAGGGCATCCGCGCTACCCGGCTCATCGAGCACCCACTTGAGGGCCACGCTGGCGTCGACGACGATCTGCGCCACGCGAGATCAGTCCGAGAGCCGACGGCTGCGCTCGTCGCGCATGGCCCGCACCAGCACTTCTGCAGGCTGGTCATCAGGTATCCCTCGAAGCTTCTCCCTGGCCTCGGCCAGGCGTGCGCGCGC
>JBGTIC010000502.1:0-4745 GCA_041745895.1 Gammaproteobacteria bacterium | reverse complement strand
AGCACGTCACCGGGCTGGAACTTCACGTGGCTGAGCCTGCGCTTGACCTTGCGCCCTTGCCGGGCAACCGCCAGCAGATTGAGTCCATGGCGGGTGCGCAGACGCAGAGTCGCAGGCGTCCTGCCGCGCATCGACGAGGCCGTGCCGACGATCGCCTCGTAGATCACCACCTCGTCGGAACCCAGGTCTTCGCGGCTGAACTCGTGTTCCTCCTCGAGCAGCAGATCGGTGGCGGTGATGAGCTCTTTCAGGGCACCGGGGTCGGCCTCGACAATCAGCAGATCCCCGTCGCGCACCTGCTCGTAACCGTGGGGCACAAGCCGACGCGACTCGCCGCGCACCCAGCCGACGATGACCGCGTCGTCATCCACGAGATTCTCGATCTCGTCGATACTCTTGCCCGACACTTTCGACGCCTCCGGCACACGCAGCTCCGTGATGTAGTCGGTCATGTCAAACAAGGTTTCGCGACTCTCACCCTCCACGCGTTCAGCGGGAATGAGTCGCCAGCCGACGACCGCGACGAACAGTACACCGAGCACCGCCACCGCGCCGCCGACCGGCGCGAATGCGAACATCGAGAAGCCCTCGCCCAGCGCATCGGCACGAAACGTCGAGATGATGATGTTCGGCGGCGTGCCGATCAGTGTGACCATGCCGCCCAGGATGGAGCCGAAGGCCAGCGGCATCAGCGCCTTGGCCGGCGAATAGCCTTCGCGATAGGCATTCCGCAACGCCACTGGCAACATCAGGGCCATCGCCCCGATGTTGTTCATGAACGCCGACAGCACGGCGACCGCCACGGTCTGCGCGACGAGCTGAAGATTCACGCGGCCCTTGAACGGCGCCAGCACGCGCATCACGACATCCACAATGCCGGCATTCTGCAGGGCGCGGCTGATCATCAGGACTGCGGCCACGGTGATCACGGCCGGATGGGAAAAACCGGTAAAGGCCTGATCGATCGGCAGCACACCGGTCAGCACCACGGCCATCAGCGCCAGCAGCGCGACCAGGTCATAGCGGAATCGTCCCCAGATGAACATGACCAGTGCCATCGCCAACACTGCAAATACGATCGTCTGATCAGTGTTCATCAATGACTCCGATGGTGACGCTCCCCGGTAGTGTACTGTGGGCACCGGCACATTTGCCCCCGCCAGGGCAGCAGAGTATGTTTCGCTCTCGCCTGCAACTGCGCCCGGAGTTACGACGATGAGCCCTTCCGACACCAGCAGATCCGTAGCGCGCTGGCCTTTGATCATTGGCTGGCTGGCCGTCGCGGCACTGGTCATCACCGTGCTGCTGGTCGCCTACACCGGGCCTGCCTACCGGGCGGGCTGGATCGACATCCGCATGGCCATCTTCACGCTGCTGCGCTGGTGCTTTTATGGCGCGGTGGCCTGCGTCGTGCTCGGCCTGGCGGCGGCGATTGCGAACTTCTGGCGGGGCAGCCGGACATTGGCGGCGGCCGGCGTGATCACGCTGGTCGTGGGGCTGGGACTGGCCATCAACTTCATTGCATGGCGCAGCACCGGACAGTCAGTCCCGCCGATTCACGATATTTCAACCGATCTGCAGGATCCACCAGTCTTTGTCGACATCGTGCCGCTGCGAGCGGGCGCGCCGAACCCGCCGGAGTACGCGGGATCCGAGACGGCCGAGCAGCAGCGCGCGGCCTACCCTGATCTCGAGTCGATCCGCGTTGCGGTACCACCGGCACAAGCCTTCAGCGCGGCACTCGACGTGACTGGGCGCATGGGCTGGGAGCTGGTCGCCCAGGCGCCTGCGCAAGGCCGCATCGAGGCGACCGACACGACGCGCTACTTCGGCTTCAAGGATGACGTGGTCATCCGGGTCCGCGCGGACAGTGAGGGCAGCATCATCGATGTTCGCTCGAAATCCCGAGTGGGCCGCTCAGACGTCGGCACCAATGCGCAGCGCATCCGCAGCTTTCGTGACGAACTGTCACGGCAGCTGTAGCAACGCAAGTCCGCCTGAGGAGACTTCCGAGCATGAATTCAATCCCCACTTCCCGCGGCGCCCTGATCTGCGGCTGGACGACGCTCTTTCTGCTGGTGTTCACGGTGTTGCTGCTGGGCGTTGCGGGCCCGGGCCATCGCGCAGGGGTGCTGTCACTGAACGTGTCGTTCATGATGCTGCTCGTGGCCATCATTGGCGCCGTGCTCTGTGTGGTCCTGGGCGCGACCGCCACAATCTGGAACCTGCGGCGTGGCAGCCGCGCTCTGGCGGTCGCGGCGGCCCTGTCGTTGCTGGTGGGACTGGGCCTGGTGATCAACTTCACCATCTGGATGATCGCCGGACGCGATGTGCCGCAGATTCATGACATCAGCACCGATACCATCGATGCACCGGAATTCGTCGCGATCGTGCCGTTGCGTGCAGATGCGCCCAACCCAGCCGGCTATGCAGGCGGACAGGTCGCCGAGCAGCAACGCGCGGCCTATCCGGACATCGAATCGATTCGCCTTCGCGCAGCCCATGACGAAGTCTTCGCGGCCGCACTGCGGGTGGTCGAGGCGATGGAATGGGCGCTGGCCGCCCAGGCCCCGGGCGAGGGCCGCATCGAGGCCACGGCCACGACGGGCTACTTCGGCTTCCGCGACGACGTGGTGATTCGCGTGCGGCGCGGCAACGGCGAGACCGTCGTGGACGTGCGCTCGAAATCCCGCGTGGGGCTTTCGGACCTGGGCACCAACGCCGCGCGGATCCGCGATTTCCGTGAACGCCTGCTCGCCGAGTTGTAGCGTCGGCCTAGAGGCGGATGCGCCCGGTGAGCATCTGCCAGAACATCACGTAGTCGCCCGCCAGACTGTAAAAGGGGTAACGAAAGGTCGCCGGCCGGTTTTTCTCGAAAAAGAAATGCCCGGTCCAGGCAAACCCATACCCCAGCAGCGGCACGAGCAGCAGCCACCACAGGTTCATCGTCACCAGTGCGAACGCGATGGCCACCAGCCCCAGCGCCGTTCCCGTGAAGTGCAAGCGGCGCGAGGTGCGATTGGCGTGCTCGGCCAGGTAGAACGGATAGAACTCGCGGAAGCTTGCAAATTCTGAGTGCTGCGCCTGCATGACGGACCTCGCCGGGTAAGCGGACTTATCGCCTCGACGGCCCATATTGAAAGCCTGCGGCCGAGGTTTCAAGTCGTCGACGCCGGGTGACAGGCCTCGATGGCTGCCGCACAATGGCTCGCAAAGCCACTCACGCAGGCGGCCGCGTGCGCCTGTCAAGCCCCACCGGAGTCTCCACCGTGCCCGATACCGGCCATCCCATCGATCCTGACGGCCTGCTCGAATACTCGGTGGTGTTCACCGAGCGCTCGCTCAATCACATGTCACAGACCTTCCAGCAGGTCATGCGCGATATCTCCACGACCCTGAAGCAGGTCTATGGGGCCGAAGCCGTGGTCGTCGTGCCCGGCGGCGGAACCTATGCCATGGAGGCCGTCGCACGCCAGTTCGCCAACTCGCAACGCTGCATGGTGATACGCAACGGCTGGTTCAGCTACCGCTGGACGCAGATCCTGGATACCGGCAGCATTCCCGCCGAAAGTCGCGTCCTCAAGGCGCGTCGACTCAGTGACGCACACCAGTCACCGTTCAGCCCGGCACCGCTGGAGGAGATCCTCGCCGAGGTGGCCGAGTACCGACCCGACATCGTCTTCGCACCGCATGTCGAGACCTCCGCAGGGATTATGTTGCCGGACGATTATCTGCGCGCACTGGCTGAGGCGGTGCATGCCGTCGGCGGCCTGCTGGTGCTGGACTGTGTCGCCTCCGGCACGCTGTGGGTCGATATGCGCGAGACCGGCGTGGATGTGCTCATCAGCGCGCCACAGAAGGGCTGGAGCGCCTCGCCGTGCAGCGGGCTGGTCATGCTGGGTGCGCGCGCGCTTGAGCGCATCGTGGACACCCGGAGCACCAGTTTTGCCTGCGACCTGCGCAAGTGGCTGTCGATCATGCAGGCCTACGAGGCCGGCGGCCACGCCTATCACGCCACGCTGCCCACGGATGCCCTGCGTGTGTTCCGAGACACCATGCGCGAGACCGAAGCCTTCGGTTTCACCACGGCGCGCGAGCGGCAGATCGAACTGGGCACGCGCGTCAGAAGCCTGCTGGCCGAACAGGGCTTCGCCAGCGTGGCAGCACCCGGTTTCGAGGCGCCAGGCGTCGTGGTCTGCTACACCGACGATGAGGCCATCCATACGGGGCGTGCGTTCGCAGCCCAGGGCCTGCAGATTGCTGCCGGTGTGCCACTGATGTGTGATGAGCCGTCTGACTACCGGAGCTTTCGTATCGGCCTGTTTGGCCTCGACAAGCTTCGCGACCCGCAGCGTACGACCGATCGGCTGGCACAGGCGCTGACGCAGCTCAGCCGCATTTGAGCGGCGGATGAGCAAAAAAACGGGCCAGACACCACGATGGATATCTGGCCCGCGATCGCGCCGCGTGGGCGGCGCGCTCTCCCCATCCCCCGACTAGAACCGCCAGCTCGCCTGGATGCCGTAGCTTGCACCCCTGCGCAACGTCGAGAAGAACGCCCGCGGACCCAGGATATTGCGATCGACCGGCTGGCCGTCGACTTCGGTCGGCGCACGGTTCCCGCCAACGAAATTGTTGTAGCGCAGATCGAACCAGCGCGTGTTGTTGATCACGGAATCTTCATCGAAGATATTGCGACCGAACAGCGCAATGCGCAGCGTCTCGCTCTCGATGCCAAGCTGGAT
>JBGTIC010000501.1:0-19764 GCA_041745895.1 Gammaproteobacteria bacterium | reverse complement strand
GATGACTGCTGGCTGGGCCTGCGCGGCATCCGCACACTGGGCATCCGGCTGCGCCACCACATGCACAGCGCACTTGCGCTGGCGCAGTGGCTGGAGACCCAGCCGGCGGTGGCGCAGGTGATCCACCCGGGGCTGCCGTCCCACCCCCAGCACGCCATCTGGAAACGCGATTTCACGGGTGCCTGCGGGCTGTTCTCGCTGCGCCTGCAGCCTCAGTACGACCTCGAGGCGGTCAGGCGCATGCTCGATGGCATGGCGCTGTTTGGCATGGGCTACAGTTTCGGCGCGTTCGAATCGCTGCTGATTCCGGTGCGGTTGCCACGGCACCGCCAGCCACTGCCGCCGGGCGGCATGCTGCTGCGACTGCATGCCGGTCTGGAATCGGTGGCCGACCTGCAATCCGACCTGGCCGCGGGACTTGCCCGGCTGGAGACGAGCTGACGTCTCATCAGCGGGAACCCATGATCATGGATGATCACACCTTCGATTCATCAAATTGCCGCCTGCGCACACCGCAGGCGGCAGCCGGATGAGCGCGATCAGCGCGCAGGCCCCGCCACCGAAGCTCTCACGCGGGCAACTGGCCCTGCTGTTCTCCGCATTGATGATCTCGGCGCTCGGGCAGACGCTGATCTACGCGATCCTGCCGCCTGTGGGGCGCGAACTGGGCCTCAGCGAGCTGCAGGTGGGCATGGTCATCACGCTCTCCGCGCTGGCGGCGTTCGTGTTCGCACTCGTCTGGGGCCGCCTGAGTGACCGCTGGGGGCGAGTCTGGGTCATCGTCGCAGGGCTCGCCGGCTACGGCCTGTTCACGCTGGCATTCGTGGCCACCATCGAGGCCGGTATGGCTGGGCTGATGTCCGTGCCCGCCACCTACGCGCTGATGCTCGCCTCGCGCATGGCCTTCGGTGCGGTGGCCTCTTCCGTCGGTCCGTCTGCGCAGGCCTATGTCGCCGATATCACCACGCCCAGCGAGCGCACCGCGGGCCTGGCTGTGATGAACGCAGCCTACGGCGTGGGCATGGTGCTGGGCCCGGTCATGGCGGGCGTGCTGGTGTTTCTCGGCCTGCTCGCGCCACTCTACATCGCAGCCGGCATGGCACTGATCTGCGCCATCGCCGTGCGCGTGCATCTGCGTGAGCCGGCGCGTCATCTCCCGGTCGCCGACATGCCCGAGTTCCGCATGCTCTCGACCATCTGGCCCTACATGCTGATTGCCGGCGTGCTCGCCATATCCCTATCGATCAGCCAGCAGGTGGCGCCGTTCTATCTGCAGGACCTGCTCGCACTGGGTGTGCGCGACACCGTAGCCAAGACGGGGGCCGCGCTGGTGTGCCTCGCACTGGCCGCGATCTTCGTGCAGACCGCACTGGTCAGCCGCTACCGCTGGCCGCCGCGCCTGCTGCTGCGCGCCGGGCTGCCGCTGATCGCCGCGGGCAATCTGCTGATCCTTGCGGTCAACGATCTGCCGCTGTTCCTCGTGGCTTTCGCTGTGCTCGGCGCCGGCTTCGGACTGGCCATTCCGGGGTATTCGGCTGCAGCCTCTTTACTGGTCCCTGCAGACAGGCAGGGCAGAATGGCCGGCCTGCTGGCGGCCGGGCTGCTCGGCGGCTTCGTCATCGGCCCCGTGTCGGGGGCTGCGCTGTACCAGTTGCAGGCCTCCCTGCCGTATCTGCTCAACGGGGGACTTGGCGTAGCCCTGGCGATATTCACGCTGACGCTGCGCATCCCATCGCCTCGCGACGCGCTCGCACAAACCCTCGGTGGCAACCCGCTGGGGTGAATTGCCACGGCGTGTGTTTGCGCCGGAAAGCGCCTGTTCAGGTGCCGTCGGCGTCAAGGGGAGCGGCTGTACACCCGTGGGCCTCGCCGGCGCTGCAGGACACCACCAGGGTGTGCAGCAGACGCGAGATCGGCGCCGGTGCCTCGAGCACGTCAAGTGCACCGCTGCGCATGGCTGCCACGGCGGAATCGACATCGTCAGCCGACACCACCAGCACGACGGGCGCTGTGCAACCGGCCCGCCGCAGGCGCTCGATCAGCTCGATCCCGGACATTCTGGGCAGCAGCGCCTGGGCCACCACACAGCGCACGGCGCAGACTCCGCGATCTGCCAGCAGGTCCTCGGCGGTGGAAAACCGCCGAAGCTGCGCTTGGGCTGCCTGAAACAGGGGCGCCAGCGTGTTGTAGAGCACCGGGTCGGGGTCCACTACGCAGACATCCAGGCTGGAGGGTATGAGCATCGAGGCGCCGTCGAGCAGGGTATGGCCCGTGTTGCAGAAAGACGGCAGTGTCGATCCGCGTGCCGGCGATGCTCAATACGGGAAAATACGATTGCCCGCGCGCTTCTACGTATCCCGGAGAGTCTCCAGGCGGCTCATCATCTTGACCAGCTGGGCCAGTGAACGCGCCTGCATTTTCTCCATGACGCGGGCACGGTGAATCTCCACGGTGCGCTGGCTCACCTTGAGATCCATGGCAATGACCTTGTTGGGCTGTCCGGCCACCACCCGCTCCAGCACCTGGCGCTCGCGCGGCGTCAGCGCGCGCAGGCGGGCTGTGAGCTCGTCGATCTCGACCTCCACTTCGCGCAGGCTCTTCTCCTGTTGCAGGCCCTCATTGATGCGATCGAGCAGATCCTGATCGCGAAAAGGCTTCTGGACGAAATCCAGCGCGCCGGCCTTCATCGCCTCCACCGCCATCGGCACATCCCCATGACCGGTGATGAAGATCACCGGCAACCGGCAGCCGCGCTGCTGCAGAGCCTCGTGCATTTCCAGGCCGCTCATCCCCGGCATGCGGATATCGGCGACGATGCAGCCGCGCAGCGTCGGCCGCCATGCCGCCAGAAACTCGTCGCCAGAGGCAAACACCTCGCCGGGCAGACCGACCGACTTGAGCAACAGGCGCAGGGCATCGCGTACGGCGTGATCATCATCCACGATGAAGACAGTGGGTTGTGTCATGTCGGCTCAGTCCTCGAAGGCTTCGGGCAGTTGGAAACGGAAGATTGCGCCGCCGGCCGGATTCGGCACGAAAGCAAGCCGGCCGCCGTGAGCCTGGATGATGGTACGGCTGATCGACAGCCCGACCCCAAGACCATGGTGCTTGCTCGTCACGAAGGGATGGAATATCTGCCGGGCGATATCCTCGGCCACCCCCGGGCCGTAATCGGTGACCGAGAATTCGACGCCGCCGTCCTCATGGTGCGCGGTTGCGATGATCACGCCTGGTGAGCGATCGGCCTGCTCGCTCATCGCGCCCACCGCGTTACGAATGAGGTTGAGTATGACCTGCTGGATCTCCACCGCATTGCCATGGACACGCGGCAGACCCTCAGCCAGCATGAGCGTCAGCGGCACACCGTGTTCACGTGCGTCGAGTTCGGCGAGAAACATGATCTCGCGTATCAGCGCATTGCTATCCAGTGGCTGGCGCCCGGCATCTTCGGTGCGCAGAAACCCACGCAAGCGCCGGATGACCTCCCCGGCGCGCCGTGCCTGTTCGCTGACCTGGCGGCAGATGTGATCCATATCCTGTGGGTCGTAGCTGCTGCCTGCGCCGAGCATGCGGCTGGCGGTCTGGGCATAGGTACTGATGGCAGCGAGCGGCTGGTTGATCTCATGGGCCAGCCCGGCAGCCATTTCACCCATGGTACTGAAGCGCCCCACCCGGGCCAGGCGTTCCTGAAGGTCGCGCATCTCCTGTTCGTTGCGCTTGCGCGCAGAGATGTCGCGAATGATGCCGACGTAGTGTGCGGCACCAGGCAGGTCCACCTGACCCACCGACAGATCGATCGGAAATACCGTGCCGTCGCGCCGTCTTGCCTCCACCTCGCGTCCGATGCCGATGATGCGACGCTCTCCGGTGGCGTGGTAGTGGGCCATGTAGCCGTCGTGCGCCTGCGCATAGTGTGCCGGCATCAGCATGCTGACGTTGCGGCCGAGCACCTCCGCCTGACAGAAACCGAAGATCTTCTCGGCTGCCGGGTTGAACTGCAGGATACTGCCAGCTTCATTGATGACGATGATGGCGTCCACCGCCGCCTGGAGCAGGGCACGAAAGTTCGCACCGCCGGTGTCGCTGGTCGATTCAGCGCTCCCGGACCCCGAATCAGCAGTCATAAGTACATTCCACAGGGCGTTGGCCGGCACGCCGCGATACGCACGGTTCACGCCGGGGAGTATATAGGGCAGCATACCCGTCAGCAGCGCGGCGTGCGCATCATCGAGGCTTTTGCAACGACAGGGGAGCCGGGCATGAACAGCAAGCATCGAGTCCTGGTGATCGTCGATCCCACACGCGAGGATCAGCCCGCGGTCGCGCGCGGCGCCGCGCTGGCACGTGCGTTTGCCAGCGGACTCGAACTGTTCATCTGTCATTACGACCCTTACCTGTCGGGCGAGCGGTTTTTCGATTCGCCCGGTCTTGCCAAGGCGCGGCGTCAGGTCAACGACGCCATGCTCGAACGCCTGGCCCGGCTGGCCGAACCGTTGGCCGGCGAAGGACTCGACGTGGTCACCGACGTGGCCTGGGATTCGCCGCTGGACGAGGGCATCGTGCGCAAGGTGCTGGCCAGCACCCCGTCGGTCGTGCTTAAAGACACGCATTACCACAACGTGCTGAAGCGTTCAATGTTCAGCAACACCGACTGGAACCTGGTGCGCAACTCTCCCGCACCCTTGTGGCTGGTCAAGCCGAACGATCCACCTGAGCCGCTGCGTATCATCGCGGCGGTCGATCCCATGCACGAGCACGACAAGCCCGCATCACTGGACCACGCCATCCTCGGCCAGGCGATGCGGATCGCGGCGCGCTGCAAGGGTGAGCTGCACCTGTTCCACTGCTACGACCCCTCGCCGGCAATTGCCGGGGCGGCCACTCCCATCGCCACGCCGATCAGTATCCCGGCGTTTGGCATCACCGAGGCCATGGAGCAGGCTCACACGCTGGCGCTGGCGGAATTGACCTCCGGTTACGATCTGCCAGCGGCGCAGGTTCACCTGGTGCGCGGGCCTGCCCGTGAGCTTTTGCCGGAACTTGCCGCGCGGCAGCGCGCAGGTCTGGTGATCATGGGTGCGGTGGCGCGCGGCGCGGTGCGACGTTTCTTC
The DNA here is from genome assembly GCA_041745895.1 of Gammaproteobacteria bacterium. Lineage (GTDB taxonomy): Bacteria > Pseudomonadota > Gammaproteobacteria > Steroidobacterales > PWYM01 > PWYM01. Next base: position 14,653 of record JBGTIC010000501.1, on the reverse strand, counting down.
ATCGGCAGCACCGCCGAGCAGCTGCTCGATCGCCTGCCCTGCGATGTGCTGATCGTCAAGCCGGAAGACCTCGTCTCGCCGGTGCGTATCGAGGATGCTGCCGGCGGACGCTGAAATCTGGTCGCCGCGAATCGGATGAACACTGACGCTGTGCGCCTGGACAGGCTGGGTGAAGGCATCGATGTGCTGGTGGTGGGCGCAAGTCGCGGGCTGGGCCGGGAGTTCGTCCGCATGCTGCTGCATTGCCCGGATGTCGGCCGTGTCTGGGCCGGCTGCCGCAGACCTGAGGGTCTCTCACTGCCCGGCGACACGCCAGCGGGAAAACTGCGCCCGCTGACACTCGATGTGACTGATGAAGCCGGCATGGCCTGCGCAGCCGACGTCATTCACAAGGACTCCGTGTCGCTTCGCCTCATTCTCAATGTCGCCGGCGTGCTGCACACCCCCGGGGGCATGCAGCCAGAACGCCGACTTGCCGATGTGCAGGTGGAGCACATGCTGTGGAGCTACCGGGTGAATGCGCTCGGGCCCTTGCTGGTGGCCAAGCATTTCTCCGCACTTCTGCCGCGCAGCGATCCGGCCGTTTTCGCCAGTCTGTCGGCGCGGGTCGGCAGTATCGGCGACAACCGCCTGGGCGGCTGGTACGCCTATCGCGCAGCCAAGGCCGCGCAGAACATGATGACGCGCAACCTGTCGATCGAATTGCCCCGCCGTCACCGCGGACTGCTGTGCGTGGGGCTGCATCCCGGCACGGTAGACACCGACCTGTCCTCGCCCTTTCAGGCGAATGTGCCTGAAAAAAAGCTGTTCTCACGCGAACGCGCCGTGCGCCAGCTGCTGACAGTCATCAATGAGCTCAAACCCGAAGACCAGGGCAGCTGCATTGCCTGGGACAGCCAGCGTATCGCCTGGTAGCTGAGGCCCTCTGCGCGGCAGGTGATGCTTGTGCGATATTGCGATGCAGCAGATCCAGACTGGTGCACGCGGCTGCCCGTTCGCACCAGCGTGGATCATGACGCGGCCGCGCATGATGCGGCGCACACAGCATGGGCAATAAAAATCAATGGATTAAACAAACTGTCACGCATCTTGCATAGACTCATTGCAAATCTGCACAGGAGCATCCGAGATGCACACCAGTCATGTTGAGACACCCGTGCCACCCGCCCCGCGGCAGTTCCCCGACACTCACGACGATGACTGCGTGTTCATCAAGGGCTATGTGATTCCGCGTGACGTGCTCACGCACGAACACACTCGCGAGATCGATCCGAGCTGGCTGGACCTGCTGGCCGTTCGCCGATAGCCTCGCGCGCGGGTGCCGTTGCGGCGATTGTCAGATCGCCTGCTCGTCAATCTCGCCGGTGCGGATGCGCACCACCTGACCAAGATCGACAACGAAAATCTTGCCATCCCCGACCTTGCCGGTGCGTGCGGATTCCACGATGGCCTCAATCGCGCGTTCAGCAAGTTCGTCGCCCACGGCAATCTCGAGTTTGACCTTGGGCAGGAAATCGACCACGTACTCCGCGCCGCGATAGAGTTCCGTATGGCCGCGCTGGCGGCCGAAGCCCTTGACCTCGGTGACGGTCATGCCCTGCACGCCGACCTCGGCCAGCGCATTGCGCACATCGTCGAGCCGGAACGGCTTGATCACGGCGGTGATGAGCTTCATAGTCTCTCCCGTGGTTTTTCGAAAAGCCGCGCGCACCGTGCGGCCTCTTAGGTTTTCCGACAAATCATATCATCCGGCTGCCACCACCATCCGGGCAAATCGACACGTATGGCTGGCCATCACCTGCTCATCGTCTACCACTCCCAATCGGGCACCACCGAGGCCATGGCCCAGGCGGTCATTCGCGGTGCGCGGCACGAAGACATCCAGGGCGTTGCGCTGCGCGTACGTCAGGCACTCGAGGCCCACGCAGACGATGTGCGCTGGGCCGATGCCATCATCCTGGGCACGCCGGAGAACTTCGGCTACATGAGCGGTGCACTCAAGGACTTCTTCGAGCGCATCTACTACGCTTGCCTCGAAGAAACCCAGGGTCTGCCATGGTGCCTGTTCGTGCGCGCGGGCAACGATGGTAACGGTGCGGTCACCAGCGTCGAGCGCATCGTCACCGGCCTTGCATGGAAGTCGGTGCAGGCACCCCTGTTGGTCGTCGGTGAGGCCGACGAGGCGGAGTATCTGCCCCGCTGCGAGGTGATGGGCATGACGATGGCGGCGGGGCTGGAGGCGGGGGTGTTCTAGCGCCCGTCAGCAGGTCGCCCGCCGGCGACGCCTCCCTCAGCGCTTGCCCGACTGTGCCATGAGTTCTGCGCGCATCTGCTCTTCGCGCTCGCACGTTTCGGTGGTAAATTCCTCACCGAAATCCTCGGCCTCGAACACCTGGCGGATTGCGCCAGGTGTCAGTCTGACTTCCCGGCCCGAGCACGCTCGAGCGCTGCAATATCGAGCTTCTTCATATCCATAAAAGCGACCATTACACGTTGCGCAGCCGCAGGCTCGATCATCATGTGGGGCAGGCTGCGCGGCACGATCTGCCACGACACGCCAAAGCGATCCTTGAGCCAGCCGCAGCGCTCTGCCTGAGGTTCCGCGGACAATACCTTCCAGAACTGGTCAATCTCGTCCTGTGTGTCGCAGAGCACCAGAAACGAGTTTGCCTCGGTAAAGCTGAAGGCATGCTCCAGCGCGCTGTCCATTGCCATGAAGGTCTCACCGCAGAGTTGAAACTGGGCGTGCTTGATCGTGCCTGCAAGGTCGCTCCCAGACCCGTCATAGCGCAAAATGCCTTCAATGCTGGCATCCGGAAACACCTCGGTGTAATGCCGGATCGCCGCCTCGGCGTGACCGGCCCGCTCGCCGGTGAACAGCAGCGCCGGCGCGAGCGCCTGCCCACCGATATCCGCGCGCCGACCGTGGCTGAGCTGCCAGGACACGCCAAAGCGATCGCTGAGCCAACCGTAACGCGGACTCCAGTCGTAGGCATCCAGCGGCATCAGGATGCTGCCGTCCTGCGCCAGCGTCTCCCAGGCATGATCAAGTGCATCGACCCGATCGAACGTGAGGAAGTACGACACGGCCGGGGTGGGCCGGAAATGGGCGCCGCCATTCAGCGCCACCATCGCGTAGCCGCCCAGCGTGAATGCCACATTCATGACGCGCCCGGCGGGTTGGCCATGCACATCCGCGCCAGCTTCACCGTAGCGGCTGAGCGTCTCGAGCTTCGAGCCTTCGACGAGGCCGACATAGCACTGCGTGGCCTGCTCGGCGTTCCCATCGAACCATAGATGCGGAAGAATCTTCTGCTCAGACATTCTGCACCTCCACGATGGGAAGGAAGCCGCCATACACCATGCGCTTGCCATCGAAGGGCATCTGTGCCGATCGCAGCCGTTCATCCGCCATCATGGCCTGCATGCCGCGGTCGCGAACGGCCTTGGAGGGCCACTGGGCCCACGAGAAAACCACAGTCTCGTCATCCTGGGCTTGCACCGCGCGTCGGAAGTCGGTGATCTTGCCCTCAGGAACGTCATCGCCCCAGGCTTCCACTACACGACCGGCCCCTTGTTCAATCATGATGCCGTCCGCGGTCTTCGCGAGTGCGAGGTACGCCTCGCGCTGCGACGTTGGTACGGCCAGCAGAAAGCCATCGACGTAGCCCATCGGCCCACCCGGGCCCTCGTCGAGCATCGAGGCGAAGCCGCCCATGATCATGCGCTTGCCGTCGAAGGGCATCGTCGCGCCCATGTCGCGCATGCGCGGGTCAGCAATCATCTTCTGGATTGCAGCATCGCGCGCGGCCCGCGACGGGTACTCGAACCACGAGAACACGACGGTCTCCGCCGCCGTCGCCTGCACGGCTCGCGCAAAATCCGTGACCTTGCCTGCCGGCACATCGTCTCCCCAGGTTTCGACCATGCGGTGCACGCCGAACTCCGTGAACATTGGCGCCAGATCCTCGGCATGCTGCCGATAAGTCTCGCGATGGGCCGTGGGTACCGGCACTACGAATCCCTCGAAGTAGCTCATAGCTGATGTCTCCCTTGAAAGTCTGTAAAGCGCGCTTCGCTCGAGGCGAGCGCGGGTCAGCCGTCCTGCGGCTTTTCGTTGACGGCAATGTCGAAGTGCAGCACATCCTCACGGATACCCAGCTTGGAGTAGAGCGCTATCGCAGGGGCATCCACATAGTCTGCCTGCACGAAGATGACCCAGGCGCCCCTTGCTGCAGCGACCTCGCGCAGCGCCTCGATCAGCGCGGTGGCAATGCCCTTTCGCCGGTGCCCGGCGGACACCGCCAGATCATAGATGTACAATTCGCTTCGACGCTGTTCGAATTTCATGAGCTCGTAGGCGGCCAGGGCCCCGATCACCTCACTGCCGCGCAATGCCACCAGCGCCACGAAGCTCTCGCCGCTGAGCAGCGCGCGCAGGTAGTCTGTGTCGGGCCGATGACCGTTGTAGGTCTCAGGCTCCTCGAAGACCTCGCCGAACAGAGTCAGCGCAGCTTCCATCAAGGCAGGCTCGTCGGGTGCGATACGGTGGACCCGGTAGCTCATGGTCAGGCGCCCGTGACCGCTGCCCCTTCGGGCGTCGATGCAGAATCCGGGGCCATCACGGGACGGATCTCGATACAGCCGAACTGGCCAGGTGGGATTCGCCCGGCGATGCGAATGGCCTCATTGAGGTCGCGCGCATCGATCAGGTAGAAGCCCGCCAGTTGTTCCCGGGTCTCTGCGAACGGGCCGTCGGTCACGCTGAGCTGCTCATGGCGCGCGCGCACAGTCGTGGCCGTCGTCACCGAAGCCAGTCGTTCGGCCGCCACCAGTTGCCCCGCGCCGGCGAGCTCCGAGGTATGCGCAAAGCACTGCTGCTCGACTTCGGCGAGCCGTGCCGGTGCCATGGTGGCAAGTTCGGCTTCGTCGATATAGATCATGCACAGGTATCGCATCGTCGTCTCCCCAACGCCTCGCGTCCGCTCGGCCTCTGATCAATGGTCGAACCGCGCCGCTGCCTTTCGACAGCCTTGCGGAAATCAGCGCTCCAGCTGCGCAAGTCTGCGCTCGATGAAGCGTCGCTCAGGCATCTGTCGCGCCAGCGCCAGCGCCTGCCGAAAAGCGTCATACGCCTTGGCGTGCTGACCCAGGCGCCGGCACAGCTCGGCCTTCGCCGCGAAAGCGAGGTGATAGTTTGCGAGCTCACCGCGCAGGAGAATCTGCTCGATGAGCAACAGACCCGCCGCCGGGCCGTCGCGCATCGCCACGGCGACGGCGCGATTGAGCGCGATCACCGGCGAGGGCTCCACGCGCAGCAAAACGTCATAGAGCGCGACAATCTGAGGCCAGTCGGTCTGCGCCGCCTCCGGCGCCTCGGCGTGAAGAGCGGCGATCGCGGCCTGCAGCGCATAGGGCCCGATTCGCCGCGAACTCAACGCGCGTTCGACCAATGCAAGGCCGGCATCGATCAGCTCGCGATTCCAGCAGGCACGGTCCTGGTCTTCCAGCAGCACCAGATCGCCGTGCTCGTCGGTACGCGCGCTGCGCCGGGACTCCTGCAGAAGCATCAGCGCAAGGAGGCCGGAAGTTTCGGAATCCGGGAGCAGCTCGACGATGAGCCGGCCCAGGCGGATCGCCTCGGCAGAGAGTTCCTGGCGGGTCAGCGCCTCCCCCGCCGATGCTGCATAGCCTTCGTTGAACACCAGGTAAACCACGCGCAGCACGGCGTCGAGTCGCCCTGGCAACTCAGCCGGGCCCGGTACCTCGTAGGGAATACCCGCATCGCGGATCTTCTGCTTTGCCCGCACGATGCGCTGCGCCAGGGTGGGTGCAGGCACCAGAAACGCCCGCGCGATCTCCTCAGTGGTCAACCCGCAGACCTCGCGCAGGGTCAGCGCGATCTGCGCGTCCTGTGCCAGCGCGGGGTGGCAGCAGGTAAAGACCAGACGCAGACGATCGTCGTGCAGCCCTTCATCGTCCAGGGGGCTGCGCTCCTCACTGGCCTGATCGAAAGCTTCGGGCAGTTCTTCCAGCGATCGCAGGCGCTTGTCCCGCCGCAAGGCGTCGATGGCCTTGAATCGCCCTGTGGAAACAAGCCATGCGCGCGGCTGCTGAGGCAGCCCTTCGCGCGGCCACTACTCCAGCGCCGCGCGAAAGGCTTCGTGCAAGGCCTCCTCAGCCCGATCGAAATCTCCGAGCAGGCGGATCAGCGTGGCCAGCACTCGCCGGGACTCGGCGCGATAGATCGCCTCGATGGCGCCCTGCGCGACCGCGCTTGACTCTGTCACAGCCCGGTCACCCTGGCGCACGCACTAGGCTCTGAGCGTGCGTACCGGTCTGACCTCGACGCTGCCGACGCGGGCGGCCGGAATGCCTGCGGCGATCTGCAGCGCCTCGTCGAAGTCCGCTGCATCCACGAGGTAAAACCCGGCGAGCTGCTCTCGCGTCTCCGCGAACGGACCGTCCGTGACCGACACCCGTCCTTCACGCACACGCAAAGTGGTCGCGCTGGCCACCGGCTCCAGTGCTTCGGCAGCCAGCATACGCCCGCTGTCACGAACGCTGTCGCTGTAGGCGCGACACTCGCTGTCGTGCGGACTGTCGGGCAAGGTGTGCAGCTCCGCCTCATCGCTGTACACCAGACACAGATATTTCATCTTTCCGCTCCGTCCTGCACGGTCATGTCTCATTCACGGCCCAGTTGAGGCCGAAAGGATCCCTGAGCTCAATGGGCATCCGGAATCATGCCTCTAATCGCTTCATCGCGCCGAAGATCGACAGGCGCTTGCACTTGGACACGCAGATCGGACTTGGCGGATGCGCTGAACTCGGGCCACACCAGGTCGCGTCACCTCGTAACCGCAGTCGGCTGGCGGGTGGCAAGCCCCGCCATGTGCGCCTGCAGCGCCTGCTCGAACGCCGGCCGCGCTTCGCAGCGGGCCTTATAGCGCTCCAGGTTGGCGAAGCGCCGGAGCAGGTCGGTATGACGGAGGATGCGCAGCACGGAGGTCATCATCAGGTCACCGGCGGTGAAGCGCTTTTCGAGAAAGTCGCGGTGGCCGAGATGGTCGGAGAGCTGCTGCAGGCGCTCGACGACACTGGCCTCGGCGGAAGGACGCCGTGCCTTTGCCCAGTCCTCGCCGGCGTGGAAAAGATCCAGCGTCGCCAGCCCGCTCACCGCGGGCTCGATGGTATTCAGCGCCGCGAAGATCCACGTGATGGCGCGTGCGCGGCCGGCCGGGTCGGCGGGCATCAGCGCCTCGCAACCCTCGGCGATGTGCAGCACGATCGCACCGGATTCGAACATGCGGATGTCGTCGTGCGTGAAGGTCGGCACCTGCCCGAAGGGCTGATCGCGCAAGTGATCCGCACCGCGCTTGCGCGTCACGTCCAGCAGCCGCTCGCGGTACGCAAGGCCCGCCTCCTCGAGCGCCCAGCGTACCCTCAGATCACGCACCAGCCCGACCGCAAACGGTGGTCCCCAGTCGAAGGCCGTGATCTCGATGGCGGCACTGGATTCCACCGGCATGAATTTTCCCCAATGGATGAATTGACGGTTAATGTTGATATCAACACAATTGACGCGCGTCAATACCACCCGAGCAAGAATCGAACGCCCCTATGCCACACTCCACAGACGTCCCGCTGAGCATGACAGGACACGTCCGAGACCACTGCCTGTGCCTGTACGCACAGCGCGCAGCGCGGGCGCTGGCGCGGTATTTCGATGAGGCGTTCCGGCCGCTGGGCCTGACCAACGGCCAGTTTTCGCTGATGATGGCGCTCAATCAGCCCGAGCCGCCGCCGATGGCACAACTGGCGCGTTTTCTTGCCATGGATCGCACAACCCTCACTGCGGCATTGAAGCCGCTCGAACGGCGCGGCCTGGTCAATGTCTCGCCCGACCGACATGACAGGCGCAGCCGCATCATGTCGCTGACCCGGCCCGGCCGCGCGCTGTTGGCGCAGGCGGTGCCAATCTGGACCGAGCACCATGCCCGCGTGGAGACCCTGCTGCCCAGCGGCACAGCTGATACTGTCAGGAGGTCGCTGAAGGGCCTGGCACGTGAGCTGCCTGAATGCCAGAAATCGCCGGCATCATCCAGATGGTGATCCACAAGGGCAGTTGTCACTGCGGAGCCGTGGTCATCGAGGTCAAGGCGCCAGCAACGCTCGAAGCATACGAATGTAACTGCTCGATGTGCGAGCGTACGGCATTTCTTCACCTCATCGTCCCGGCGTCGAACTTGCGTCTTGTGCAGGGTGCCGACGCGCTGACCACCTACAGCTTCAATACCCATGTCGCCAGGCACTATTTCTGCGAGCGCTGCGGCTGCCGACCGTACTATGTGCCGCGCTCTAATCCTGATGGGTTCAGTGTGAACGTCCGCTGCCTGGATCACGCGACGGTCGAAGCGTTGACGGTGTTACCGTTTGACGGCAAAGATTGGGAAACCAATGCGGGGACGCTAGCGCATCTTTCGGGTGTCTGATAAGCCGGGAGGCTGCGCCATTCGATCACTTTCATGCAGGACTTGAGAACTAGCAGGAAGCGCTCATGTATCTATCGGCCAAATCAATCGCCGCACTCGCTGCGGTGAAAAAGGTTCACTTCCTCAACAAAGACGCTGTTCGGATGAACAAGTCGCTCGGGGATGCGGTCGGCCTCCAGGCGCTTGGTGTACACATCATCACTGTCGAGCCGGGGCACTTTTCGACGGAATATCACTTTCACCGTTTCGAAGAAGAATGTGTCTACGTGCTGTCGGGCGCCGGTATCGCACGCATTGGCGAAGATACCCACACACTCGGTCCAGGCGATTTTCTGGGCTTTGCGACCAATGGCGTAGCCCACGCCATTCAGGCCACCGGCAGCGAGCCACTTGTATGCCTGGTGGTCGGCCAGCGGCTCAAGCAGGACGTCTCGGATTATCCTGAGGCAAAAGTCCGGCTCTACCGGAACAACGGCGAATGGGATCTGGTGAAGCACACGGACATTGAACGGATCGATCGATAGGACAACTTTCAGAACACCAGTTCCCAGCACTCTTCGACCAGGTCACGGCCGAAGGCTCGCGCGGGAACCGAGCGTGTGCGTATGAACCCGCTACGCGCGTAGAGTGCGCACGCGGCGCGGTGGCTCGAGTACGTGCTTACCTGAAGCCTGCGATACCCGGCCGACCGCGCAAATGCCAGCGCGTACTGGAGCATCGTGTGCCCGAGCCCCTCACCCCGCGCTTCGCGAATCAGCAGGAACAGCCGCAGTTTCGCGCTGCCCTCGTCGCCGGCGGCCACGCAAAAGATCGACCCGAGCCTTGCCTCGCCGCGTCGGGCCACCCAGCCGCGTTCGAGGCAAGGGTTATGGTGATGCAGAAAATCCTTGAGCACTCTCGACACTGTGCGCCCGAAGGTCTCGTCGAAACCCTCATCCTCGCGGTACAGGCGGTCATGCAGCTCGACCAGCCACTCGAGGTCACCGGCGGCGAACTCGCGGAACGCGATATCGGAGCCCGGTCGGGTGCCTGCGCTCACTGCGAAGGCAGCGCCTGGATCGAGCGCAGGATATCCCGGGCGATCGACTCTCGCTTCGGCAGGTCGGCGGCACCGTCGGGCATCTCGATATTGAGCGCAAAGAACACTGCACCCTCGGTGCGCTCGACCCAGCCGACCCACCAGCCCACCTGCGGGTCCGTACGCGCACCCCAGCCGGTCTTGGCGCGAAGTATCCAGTCACGACCAGCCTCGACGATGATCACATCCTTTACCAGCCGCTGATCGCTGAGCTGAAACGGCAGCTCATTGCGATACAGCCGGCGGAGAAACGACACCTGCTCCTCGGCCGAGATACCGAGCTTGCCATCCAGCCAGAAACTGACGAGATCACCCGAGGGGTCGGCATTGCCGTAGTCGATGCGCTCCAGGTACCCGCGCTCGGCAGACTCGCCGATCTGCTGCGCAAAGATCTGATAGACCCACACTGCGGAATTGCGCATCGAGGCACGCAGATCCTGGTTTCTATTCCACGATGCGATCTCGTGTTGCGTGCCATCCCAGCGAAACACCTGGAACTCGTCTGTCACCACACCAGCATCCAGCGCGAACAACGCATGCGGGACCTTGAACGTCGAGGCCGGAATGAAGCGTTCAGTCGCGCGCGCGGCGTTGTGGATCTGGCGACTGCCCGTGCGTTCATCGAACACGACGATGGTGCCCGTCACCCCTGCTGCATCGAAGACTTCCGCCCAGTCGCCGCGCTGCTGCCACTCCTGTGCCAACGCACCGCTGCAGAACATCAGGAACACTGCGATCCCCGGCACCGTGTGCTTCATACCATCAACCCCGATTGTTCTATATTGTCGAATACGTCAGCCGCCGCCACAGCCCCTCCATCGGTCCCTGCCGGAAACGACTCAGCCACAGCGGTGAGTACCACAGCTGCAGCAGCCAGATCGCGAATACGACGAGAATCTGCCCGCTGCGCTCGACCTCGCCGTACCAGCCCAGGCCATGACCGTAGAACAGGCTCACGCAGATCACGGTCTGCATCAGGTAGTTGGTGAATGCCATTCGCCCTACCGCAGCCAGCCGCGCGGTCAGCCACTCGAACGCGCCGCGCTGATAGACCAGGCTGAACGCGCCGATCCACCCCAGCATGACCAGCACGCTGCCCCAGTAGTTGAACTGTGTGCCGAGGAACATCGAGGAAAGCCCCCACTCGTTGCCGGTGTTCCAATACACGCCGTAGGCCACCAGTGGCAGGCCGATCAGGGTCGCCACCGCAATGAAGCTGACATAGACGCGCGCAGGACCTCGAGCACTGAGGATGCCGGACTTGTAGAGCGCCATGCCGATGAGCATCATGCCGGCGGCACGCCAGAAACCCCAAAGCACCAGCACGAAGGTCTGGAACATGAGCGCCGTGGGCGCGCGCACCTCCATCTGCTCGAGCCAGGAACCACGATAGGCGGACACCTCGCGGGCCAGCACCTCGGCCGTGGGCTGCCAGGATTCGTCGCTCATCGCAGCCAGCTGTTCCGCGGGCCAGTGCGGCAGCGACCAGCCGAAGAACAGATAGATCACTGACGATACCGACAGCAGCAGCAGACCTGCGATCAGCAGCGTCATGATCGACCAGCGACGGGCCCGGTACACCACGGCTCCGCACAGCGCATACAGCACCAGGATGTCACCGAACCACAGCAGGTAGGCATGCGCCAGGCCGAACAGCAGCAGCCAGAACATGCGCCGGTAGTGCAGCGCGGTAGCCGAACCCCCACTGGCCTGTGCGCGCTCGGCGAACAGCACGATGCCCGCGCCGAACAGCACCGAGAACAGCGCCATCATCTTCTGGTCGGCGAGCAGGTGTCCAGACAACCACACGGCGTAGTTCAGCCCTGTGAGATCCCCCCACACGGTGGGATTCGTGTACGCGGCGATGGGCATCGAGAAGACCTGGATGTTCATGACCAGGATGCCGAGCACCGCAAATCCGCGCAGCACATCGAGTTGCACCTCGCGCTGGGTCGGAGCCACACCCCGCGATGACTCCGACCCGCCCGTGGTGGTGGACACATTTTCGCGCATGGCTTCCTTCTCCCCAGTCGCGCCAAGTCACTGCGCGGTATCGTAGCGGGCGAGTAAGATGTTTGGAACGCGGCATTTGCTGCGTCCGTGGCCGCAGCTGCGCGCGCTTGCGTGGATTAGTCGCGCGCGGCAGCCGGTATTCGACACAATGGCGCTACAATCATCCGGTATGCAGATCCTCCGCGGCAGCTTCACCCTGGGACTGATCGGCCTGAACCTGCTGTTCTGGGCCATTCCCCTGTACCTTTTCGCATTACTCAAGCTGCTGCCCTTCGCGCAGCTCAGACTCATCTGCGAAAGAGTCCTGGTACAACTCGCCCAGAACTGGATCAGCGGCAACCAGCTGATTCTCTCCATGACCCAGCGCATCGCCTGGGATGTGCAGGGCATTGACGCACTGCAACGCAAGGACTGGTACCTGGTGATCTGCAATCACCAGAGCTGGGTGGACATTCTGGTGCTGCAGGGCGTGTTCAATCGGCGCATTCCATTCCTGAAGTTCTTCCTCAAAAGGGAGCTTATCTGGGTGCCGGTGCTGGGACTGGCCTGGTGGGCGCTGGACTTTCCGTTCATGCAACGTCATTCGCGTGAGTATGTGCAGCGTCACCCCGAAGCACGTGGGCAGGATCTCGAGGTCACCCGCCGCGCCTGCGAGCACTTCAGCGCGATGCCCACCTCGGTGATGAACTTCGTCGAAGGCACGCGTTTCACGCCCGCAAAGCATGCCGATCAGGCCTCGCCGTATCGCAATCTGCTCAAGCCACGCGCCGGCGGCACGGCGTTTGTCCTGGGCGCCATGGGGGAGATTCTGCACCGCATCGTGGATGTGACTATCGTCTATCCGGGTGGCGCGCCCAGCCTGTGGGAACTGTGCTGCGGGCGCGTCCGGCGCATCGTCGTGCGCGTGGCCTTGCGCGACATCCCGGAGTGGGCGCATGAGGGAGACTACCAGGATGACCCGGCCTTCCGCGCGCGCATGCAAGCCTGGCTGACTACGGTGTGGGAAGAAAAAAACCGGCAGATCGGCACGATCCTTGCGCGCGGCACGTCGACATGAGCGCACCGACAATGCGCCCACTGAGCGAGTATCGCGAATATCCCCCTGAAGAGATGCGCGCCAGGGCGATGCACTTCGCCGAAGAGCTGTCACGCCGGCGCAGCGTTCGTGCGTTCTGCGATCGCGCGGTGCCCCGCGAGGTGATCGAGCACTGCGTACGCGCCGCGGGCAGTGCGCCGTCAGGCGCGCACCGCCAGCCCTGGTATTTCGTGGCCATCGCCGATGCAGGCGTGAAGCATCAGATCCGCCTGGCCGCTGAGGCAGAGGAACGCGAGTTCTATGAACGCCGCGCGCCAGATGACTGGCTTGCCGCGCTGGCGCCCTTCGGCACCACGGCAGACAAACCTTTTCTGGAAACCGCGCCCTGGCTGATCGCCGTCTTCGAACAGCGCTGGGGCTATGACGCCAATGGCGAAAAGCTAAAGCACTATTACCCCAGCGAATCCGTGGGGCTGGCCACCGGCATGCTGATTACGGCCCTGCACCATGCCGGTGTGGCGACACTGACGCATACCCCCAGCCCGATGAAATTCCTCAACACCATTCTCGGTCGACCAACGCAGGAGCGCCCGTTCCTGTTGCTGGTCTGTGGCTACCCGGCCGCCGATGCTACGGTGCCCGATATTCGGCGAAAACAGTTGGACGAGATTGCAGAGTTCAGGGATTGACGGCCGGCAAGGTGGTTCCACGCCGTCAGCCTTCGAATGACAACTCTTCGCCCAGCAGCTTGCCAAATGTGATGGCAGGGGTGACCAGCGCGCCACCGACATAGCCCTTGCCGGAGGTCGCACCGGCACCGAGGATCTCGCCTGCGGCATACAGTCCCGGAATCGGCTGGCCATCGCTGCGCAGCACGCGCAGCCGTACATCGGCCATCAGGCCTGCGAACGACACCAGCGTCCAGCCCTGGCACTGGATCGCATAGTAGGGTCCGGAGTCGAGGGACACCGGACGGTGTTCGCGTCCTAGCGCATCAGCGTTTTGGCGCTCGCGCTGGGTGTTGTAATCGGCCACCGTGCGCTGCAGGTTCAGCGGATGGATACCCACGCGCGTCGCAAGTGACGCCACTGTGGGCGCGGAGAAGAACATCGGATGCGACTGGAAGGCTTCGCGCAGCTGCGCAACGCTCCAAGACGACACCAGTGAAGGCGCCTGCGCCAACGTGGATTCATCGAAGATCACCCAGAAGCGATGTCCGGGCTGTTCATCGAGCGCCATCTCGCGAGCATGCACACCCGGCAGGTCTTCGCGAATGAAGCGCTCGCCGTGAAGATTCACGTACAGCTCCCAGGGTCTGCGGTGCTCCGGATCGAGCTGCAGGCTGACATCGATCGCCGCCGGCACCCAGGCATCGGCCATGACCATGCCGAACAGGCCCAGATACTTGTCACCCCCGTGCAAGTGACCACCAGCGCCCAGGCCGAGCATCAGCCCGGCCCCTTGGCTATACGGATAGGCCGCCTGGCAATACAGCGGCACGCCATGCAGATCTTCGTACATGCGCGGGTTGGCGGCGCAGCCGCCGGCGGCCAGCAGTACCTGCGCGCCGGCGACATCGCGGCGCTCACCGACGGCGTCTTCGACCACCACGCCGGTGACGCGTCCCCGGCCATTCTGGATCACCTCGACCGCGCCGGTTTCCATCAGCACATCGACCCTGCCGGCCTCGATGTGCCGACCCACCAGCTGCATCAGCACGCGCAGGATGGAGCGTCCGCCCTCCGGGCCCCACAGGTAGCGACGCGTCTGGTAAGGCTCATGGGCGCCCGCAGTCACCGGCTGATCGGGAACCGTCTCGAAGCCGTGCTCGGCGAGCCAGTTGATCGTCGCTCCGCCATGCTGCGTCCACAGGCGCAGCAGCTGCGGATCGGAGGTGTTGCCGTTGATGCGCATGGCATCGTCGTAGTGCGCCTGCGGCGAATCGCTGATGCCCTCGCGCGTCTGGAACACGGTGCCGGCCGCCGCGATCTGGCCGGTAGACAGGTGCAGCGTGCCGCCGAGTTGCGCGGC
>JBGTIC010000500.1:0-7012 GCA_041745895.1 Gammaproteobacteria bacterium | reverse complement strand
GCTGCAGCCGCGCCGGGGCGCAGGTGCGAGGCGTTCGTCCCGACATCCCGGCCATCGTCCGTCCGGATGAAAATGCCGGACACCCTGCCGTTCCACATCTGAATCTCCGTGATCGTACCGGGTCGCCACCGCTCGCGGGAGGGATCACTCGACATGTTGACGTCGACCATGACGCGGTCGCCCACCGCGTAGTCCTGTGCATCCGAGTCCGCCGGCGAAGCGAGCAGCAGGACCCCGATCAGGGCGCTGAAGAAGGGAACGAAGGTTTTCACGGTGAACTTTCCGGAGGCGGAGGAAGGATAGGAAATCCAAAGCCACTCGTGACAGATTGAAGGCAGCCGACGCACGCCGTCAAGTGTCGCGCAACGGCGAGGGAGTACCGGGAAGCGCCTAGCCTGTGTATACTTCGGATATACAATCAGGAGACCAGCAGGTGCGAACCACGATCGCCAAATGGGGCAACAGTTCCGCGGTGCGTTTGCCGGCAGAGCTCGCATTGTCCGCCGGGTTGACGCTGGGCACCCCGGTGCGCCTGGAGCGAACCGAGAAGGGCATCTCGATCGAGCCGCTCAAGCGTCGACTCACTCTGGATGAACTTCTAAGCAATACACCGAAGGACGCGTCCGTGCCGGGTTGGGACGAACTGGCGCCTGTCGGCGACGAGTTGCTGTGAAGACCCCGCAACGCGGCGATGTTGTCCATCTGCAGTTCGACCCGGCCGCTGGCTCGGAGATGCGCGGACCGCACTACGGGCTGGTCGTATCGCCTGGTTCATTCAATGCGAAGTTTCGCAAGGCATGGATCTGTCCGATATCGCAAGGTGCCTCGGAGCAGGCCCGAAGCGAAAGCTTCCTGATCACCCTGATGGGTACAGGCTGCGCGACCCAGGGCAGCGTCCACACCCATCAGATCAAGGCACTGGATTTCGTGGCTCGCAAGGCCAGAGTTGTGGAACGCGTTCCAGCGCTGGTGATCACGGAGGTGCTTGAGCGCCTCAGGGTGGTACTTGAAGACTGATCACTATACTCGCGAGCAGCCCTTTGTGCGGTGGAGTACCGAGAGGCAGATGCTTCGCTGTCAGGCTTGAACTTCTCGATCAGAGGCCCTATCGGGGTGCCAAAATGTCAAAGTCAGCCAAACCGGAAACGATTCAAGCGGGGGAGCGTCCCAGGAACGCGTTGTTTACGGGCGTGCACGCCGATCAACTGCGGCGTTTGGTATCGAAGCTTGAGTGTGTCCCATTGGAACTGGGGCAGGTTCTCTATGAATCCGGTGAGGTGATGAGTCACGCCTACTTCCCGGTCGATTGCATCGTCTCGTTGTTGTACGTAATGGAGAACGGCGAGTCGGCGGAAATCGCCGTGGTTGGGCATGAAGGAATGGTCGGCATTGCCTTGTTCATGGGCGGCGAGTCGACGATGAGCCGGGCAGTGGTGCAGAACGCTGGCTACGCCTACCGTATGCCCGCGGCAGCCCTGATCGCCGAGTTCCAGGTTGGCCAGGATTTCAGCCGAAACTTGCTGACATTCGCGCTGACCTTGATCAACCAGATGGTGCAAACCGCCGCCTGCAATAGACACCACTCGCTGGATCAACAACTGTGCCGCTGGATGTTGATGAGTCTGGATCGGCTACCCAACGAGCGCATGGAAATGACCGAGAAGCTGATCGGCAACATGCTGGGCATTCCCGGTCCTGCCGCCGGCGCCGCCGCCGCCGAGTTGCAATCCGCCGGTCTGGTCGATTATGACGATGGCGTGATCCGGGCGTTGGATCGCGCCGGCCTCGAGCGGCGGTCGTGCGAATGCTACGCGGCGGTCAAGCGCGAGACCGACCGCTTGCTGCCGCCAGCCAGAGCGAGTGCCGATGCGTTCCAGGCTGGGGCAGCCCAGTAGTAACAGCTTTGACATGCTTCAGTGGCACGGCATGTGACTGGCGAGCAGTGCCAGTTCTGAATTGACCTGACCCAGTTGGGCGCGGCGAGGTCCCTCAACGCGCCAGATCGAAATACAGACGCCGGGCTGAAGGGAGATCTTCGGCCACCGCTTCCGCGTAAACCGCCAGTGCGTCGTCCACGTAGCCAGCGCCACCCCAAAGGTGCGCAATCACTACAGGTAGCTCGCGAGCGTTGGAAGGACGTCATTTGTGCCGGATTTGACATAATACACATTAGACGTAGTTGAAGATCGCGATCGTTCGGACAGCAGCCGGCCCGAATCGCAGCCATCCGACGGGGATTTTGGCGTCCGCCCCTGGTGTCAGAACTCGCCTCCGTGCACGGTGCGGTCCCACCTGCTGGTGCTGCCCAGCAGGTTGTTCAATGTGGCACGCACGGTCAGCCCCATCACGTCCTCTTAGTCGTCCGCACCAAGTTGGCGCCCGCTGAACGGCTCGCCAAACAGGTGATGGACGTCACAACGCCCCGTGCCCGTCGAGCCGCACACTCCTCCCCGCGTCGATCCTCGACGACATGGAGCATTCCTTTTATGACGACATCTGCATTCGGCCAGCATGGCCGACGCGCATTGCTGCTCGTGGCCCTGGGCTGCGTCGGCGCATTCGCGGGCACAGCGTCCGCGGCCACTACCTACCACGTCCGCAGCGACGGCGGCGATCCGACTCAGTGCACCGGCAAGGCCGATGCCGCGTACCCGGGCAGCGGCACCGGCCAGGTCTGTGCGTGGAAGCATCCGTTCCATGCGCTGCCGCCGGGCCGGACCGCGCGCATTGCCGGTGGCGACACGCTGGTGATCGGCGCCGGCAGCTACATGATGGGCATCGGCGCGCCCGATACCGGTGGCTGCAGCATGAGCTATTCGTACGACTGCCATCTCGCGAGGATCCCGAGCGGCCCGTCGGCCACCCAGCCGACCCGCATCCTCGGCAAGGGGCACGACGCCGGCTGCGCCGCGCCGCCGGAACTGTGGGCGACCGAGCGCGCCTACACGGTGTTCGATCTGCGCGGCAGCAGCAACGTGGAGATCGGCTGCTTCGACGTCACTGATCATTCGCCCTGCATCCAGAATCACGGTGGCGGTGCCGCCTGCGGCAGCAGCGGGCAATGGGGCAGCCGCGGCCTGATCGCACAGGATTCAAGCAGCGTCACGCTGCGAGACCTGGTGATCCGCGGCATGGCGAACAAGGGCGTACAGGCCGGCCGGCTGCACAACTGGACGATGGAGCGGGTAACGATCCGCGCCAACGGCTGGGTCGGCTGGGATGGCGACATCGGCGCGTTCAACAGTTCCAACAGCGGCAACATCGTGTTCCGGCAGTCCGAGATCTCGTGGAACGGCTGCACCGAGAACTACCCGAGCACCGACATCCATGCCTGCTGGGCGCAGCGGACCGGCGGCTACGGTGATGGCCTCGGCACCCACCAGACCGGCGGCCACTGGCTGTTCGAGGACACGCTGATCCACCACAACACGTCCGACGGCATTGACCTGCTGTACATGGCCGACGGCGGCAGCGTCACGCTGCGGCGCGTATGGGCCGAGGGCAATGCCGGCAACCAGGTCAAGACCAAGGGGGACACGCGGATCGAGAATTCGGTGATTGTCGGCAACTGCGCGTACTTTGAAGGCAAGTTCTCGACCATGGTCAGCGGTGACCATTGCCGAGCGCTCGGCAACGCGCTGTCGATTGGCATGTTCGCCGGCGACACCGTCGAGATCGTCAACAACACGATCAGCAGCCAGGGCGACTGCCTGGTGGTATCCGGTGGCGGCGACGGCAGCACGGCGTTGAAGTTCGCCAACAACACGATGATCGGCGAGATTGACTACACCAACACGGCCGAGCGCAGCTGCGTGCATTACGCCTACAGCGGCACCGCGGCCGTCAGCTGGACCCGCAATCACGTCAGTGGCGTCAAGCACAACAACTGCCCGAGCGGCAGCGTTTGTGACGGAGATCCGAAAATCGCGAGCCGCAGCTATACCGGCTTTGATCCGACGCCGCTCGCCGACAGCCCGCTGATCGATCGAGCCGACGGCGCGGCAGCGACCGCGGTCGACTACCACAATCGCGCGCGCAACATCCCCGACATCGGCGCGGTCGAGTACGGCGCGACCTCCGGTGGCGGCACCGCACCGGTCGCGCTGCTGGTACGCGTGGCCAGGATCACGACCACCTCATGGAAGGAAGGCCGCCGCACGGTGTACCGCGCCAATGTCGAGATCGTCGACGGCAGTGGCAGGGCGGTGTCTGGCGCCACCGTCTCCGGCAGCTGGACCAATGCCGGCGTGACTTCCGGCAGCGCCGTCACCGACGCGCTCGGGCAGGCGAAGATCAGCGGTGGCTCGACACGCATGCGGCAGACTGCGACGTTCTGCGTGACCAGCGTTACCGGCCCCAATATGAACTTCGATGGCGTGGGGGTCTGCGGGTCCATTCAGGTATTGGGCGAGGTTGTTGGACAGCCATCCGGGTACAACGGCGTACCGGAGACTCGCTGACCGTCATCGCGAGACCGCTTTTCCGGGCCGGAACAGGGTCTCGGACGCACGCCTTGCGAGTAATGCATTTCTCAATTACCATGCGATCAAAGACATCTGGTCGAAGACACATGACAACGTTGACCGTAACGGCGAAAGGGCAAGTGACACTCAAGCGCGATCTATTACGGCATCTCGGCCTCGCGCCGGGGCAAAAGATCGAGTTCGAGAAGATGCCGGGTGGCGAGCTTCGGGTTCGCCCGGCGCAACCCAAAGGCAGCATCGACGGGTTCCTGGGCATGTTGGCCGATCAGTCAGACACTGTCGTCTCGATCGAGGAGATGAACGAGGCTGCATCGGACGGTTGGGCAGGTCGGGAGTGAAGATCACAGTCGACACCAACGTACTGGTACGGGCAGTCATTCGCGATGATGTCCATCAAGCGTGCGTGGCCGAAAACACGCTGAAGCAAGCCTCCTTGATTGCCATACCACTTCCCTGCCTGTGCGAGTTCGTGTGGGTATTGCGCCGCGCCTACAGACTACCCACGGAGGCGATCTCGGCCGCACTTCGCGCCTTGCTGAACACCGAGAATGTGATTACGAACCGACCGGCAGTGGAGGCCGGGCTGGCCCTGCTGGACGATGGCGGCGATTTCGCTGATGGTGTGATCGCCCACGAAGGCGCCTGGCTCGGCGGCGAGACCTTCGTGTCCTTCGACAAGGTTGCCGTCGCCCGGCTTGCAGCGAATGGGTTGGCTGCACGGCTTCTGGATTGATCCTGTCATTGCGAGACCCCTTTTCCGGCCCGGAAAGGCACACAGGCCATGAACTCTCGTCATCGCGAGGGAGCTTGCGACCGCAGCGATCCAGAGATTTTTCGCTCCCGTTGGCCCGGCTCAAGGCGCGCTGTCAACGCCGTCGTGTCGACTTGCCGTACGCCCGGAAATATGACGCCCTTCAGGGCTCGGGATTATGCGCGCTGCCTACCTGGGGCGTTGCCCCCGGCTAACTTGTGCTGCCCCGTTGGGGCGAAAAGCACAGCGTGGCGAGCTGCGCATAATCACTAACTTGCCTCATTGGTTCATGGAGAGGGAGCCAAAGCGACCGCCGCAATCCAGAGATCCGGGTAGGTTAAATACCGGCCCCGCTTTGCTAGCCTGCTGCCATGACGGAAAAACGCAGACCAGGCAGGCCGCTTCATCCCGATGTCCTGACGCCGGCGGAGTGGCGTGTCGCCGAGGCGTTGCGGCATGGGATGAGCAATCGGACCATCGCCGGGCGTCTGGGTGTGAGCGTCGACGCGGTGAAATTCCATGTCTCCAATGCGCTCACCAAACTCGGCTACTCGCGGCGCAGCCAGCTCAGGCAGTGGGACGGCGTGAGTGTCGGCAGCCTGCTTCACGCCAGCAAGAAGGACGAGAGCACAATGATCAGTCTGGGTCCTATCGGGCAGATTTCCCGCAGTGTCAGCAACATCGAGGCGGCCCAGGTGTGGTATCGGGACGTGCTCGGCTTGCCGCACCTTTTCAGCGCCCCCAATCTGGCGTTCTTTGACTGTGGTGGCACGCGCCTGATGCTCGCCCAGGGGGATGGCGCTGCCAATTCCATTCTCTATTTCCGCGTTGCGGATATCCGCAGCGCGCATAGCCAGCTGCTGGACCGCGGCGTGGTGTTCGTCGCCGCGCCGCACCTGATCCATCGCCATCCCGACGGCACCGAGGAGTGGATGGCCTTCTTCAATGACAACGAAGGCAGGCCTCTGGCCATCATGGCGGCCGTTCGGGGTTGATCGTTCCGCGCGTTCTCCGGTGCATCTGCTGACCGGACCCTCGCGCGTTCGCACCGCGCACTGCACTCCAAGCTCCGGCACTAAGCACTGCGCTGACCTTACTATCCGCCGATGCCTCCTGTACCGCGCAACAAAGCGATGTGCCATGTCTGAGCCACTCGTCTCGGTGATCCTGCCGGTGCGCGACGGGGGCCTGTGGCTGCGGGAGGCGGTGGATTCGATCCTGGGTCAGAGCCTGACCGATCTGGAACTGCTGCTGGTCGATGATCATTCCAGCGACGGCGCGACGCAGGCGCTGGGCGTGCTGGCCGGCAGCGATCGGCGGCTGCGGCTGCTGTCGAACCCCGGGCATGGTCTGGTCGATGCGCTCAACCATGGTTTTGCCGAGGCGCGCGGGGCGATGCTGGCGCGGATGGACGCTGATGACGTGGCCCTGCCGGGGCGGTTGGCGACGCAGCTGGACTATCTGTCGCACTACCCGCAGGTCGATATCTGCGCCACCCGTGTGCATATCCACGGGCCGCTGGCGCAGGCCGGAAACCGGCGCTACGAGGCCTGGCTGAACGGGCTGACCGAGCCGGCAACGATCGAGCGCGAGTTGTTCGTTGAAAGTCCGCTGCCACATCCCACCGTGATGTTCCGGCGCGCTGCCTGGGAAGCGTTGCCCGGCTATCTGGACGGCCCCGACCCGGAAGACTACGGCCTGTGGCTGGAGGCCGCCCGGCGCGGCATGCGCTTTGGCAAGCCCGACGCCGTGCTGCTGCACTGGCGCGACCATGCTG
>JBGTIC010000499.1:0-5756 GCA_041745895.1 Gammaproteobacteria bacterium | reverse complement strand
GCAGCTCGCGCGCCAGCATCGCTGCGAGGCAGTCGGTGGGCACGACGTCGAAGCCGGCACCGGGCAGGACCACGATGCCTGCAGCAATCGCGCGCTCGTGCTGCGCATGGCAGTGGGCGAACACGTCGATCTCGCCGGTGATGTCCAGGTAGTGGCAGTGCACCGCCAGACAGGCCTCCAGCATCGGCGCGGCTGTGGCTGAGAACGGACCGGCACAATGCAGCACCAGGCCCATGCCCTGCAGCGCCTGGCCTGCCTGGTGCACGTCATCGAGCCCGAATACGCGCGAGGGCAGCTTAAGCTCTGCGCCTAAGGCTTCGATGGATTCCCGGTTGCGCCCCGCCAGCACCGGCGTGAGTCCACGCGCGGCGGCCTCGCGCGCGGCCATCTCGCCGGTGTAGCCGTTGGCGCCGTAGATCATCCAATCCATGTCGTAATCCGGGCTGATTCGTTATTAGAAGGTACGCACGGGCTCACCGGCGGCCTGCGCGCGCGCCAGCATCGTCACCTGGTCCTGCGGCAGCGTGCGCAGACAAAGCAGCAGGAACACAGCCGCCAGCACATTCGCCGAAAGTCCGATCAGCAGGGCCCAGGACAGATTACCGTCCAGCCACACACTGAGCTGCCCCACCGCATACGGCCCCAGGGCCAGACCGATGAACGTCATCATCAGCAGAAAAAGCGCACCACAGGCACCGCGCATGCGCGGCAGCACCAGATCCTGCATGGTCGAGGCGCCGGGGCCGATCCACATCGCCGCGATCAGCGTCAGCGGGAAGTTCAGCAGCAGCGCCAGCCACAGGATATCCGTGGTGAACACTATGAAGGCCAAAGGCAGCGGCGCGATCGCCACGAACAGCCCGACCCAGATACGACCGACCGGGGAGCGCTGGCGCAGCCAGTCGGACAGCCAGCCGCCCAGCGTGATGCCCAGGAAACCCGCGGAGGCCGCCGTACCGCCCAGCACGAAACCGGCCTGCGCGGTGCTCATGCCATGGATGCGGATGAAAAAAGGCGCGGTCCAGTACCCTAGCGCGTAGCCTGAAAAGGCGATGAAGCCGAAACCCAGCCCCGTCCACCACATCGAGCGCGTCTTCAGCGTCAGTGCGAAGGTCGGCTTGTCGCGCGCGGCCAGTGATTGCGCCCAGGACACCGAGGCATACAATCCGACCGCCAGCGCGATCCACTGCGCAGGAGAGCCTGTCACGCGAACCATGCCTGCGGCCATCAACGCCAGAAGGGCTGCCGCGCCGAGGTTGATTGCAAAGCCTCGCGGGCCGGCCCGCTCCAGCCCCAGGTGCAGCAGCGTAAACGGCGGTACCACGGCACGCAGCTCGCGAAAGAAGATCCGGAACGGGTGGGGCTCGGGCGGGGTGTAGATGCCATCGGCCATGCCACGCACAGGCTCGCGCAGTGAAGCCACCCACAGCGCCAGCAGCAGACCGGGAAAACCCACGGCGAAAAACGCCACCTGCCAGCCGCGCAGGCCGAAGGGCGCGCCATCCCCGGCAAAGGCCATATCCCAGCGATCGACGATCAGGCCGCCAAGCCCCAGACTCAGACCGATGCCGATGTAGATGCCGCTGGAGTAGATCGCCAGCACCGTGGCCCGGCGCGCCGCAGGAAAGTAATCACTGAGCATCGAGTAGGCGGCGGGTGAGGCGCTGGCCTCACCGACACCGACACCGATCCGCGCCGCAGTGAGCTGGCCGAAGTTTTTCGCGAAGCCCGAGAGCACGGTCATCGCGCTCCAGAACGCAAGGCCCCACGCGATCAGCTTGCGTCGATCCCAGACATCGGCAAGCCGTCCCAGCGGCAGGCCGAACACCGCGTAGAACACCGCGAATGCGGTGCCGTAGAGGAAGCCCAGCTGATCGTCGCGCAGGCCCAGGTCCGCCTTGATGGCTTCGTTCAGGATCGAGAGGATCTGCCGGTCGAGGAAGTTGAAGACGTAGACGATGACCAGCACGCCCAGCACGTAGCGTGCATAGCCGTCACCTGGTACGGGGATCTTCGTCGGCGCAGGGGTGCTCGGGTCGGGTGATGAACTCAAGACTCAACGCTCCTGCTGGCGGCTGGCGCCGGCAAGCATACCGCAGACTGCATGTGGGGCTCGTGCCGACGCGACGCGCTGGCTTGCGTGAAATTGGCTCAGAAAGAACACGGGCCGTCGCACGCGTATGCGACGGCCCGCAGTTCAGGCCCGGACGCCCGTCAGAACGGTTTGGCGATGCCCAGCAGCGCTGTCGTGCCGATCGTCACCCAGTAGACATAGGCCATGCCGCGGCCCATCGCCAGTTCGCGCGACAGGCGGGCTTCCAGCGGCTGGCGTGCATCGCCCGCCGCGGTGGCAAGCTCGCGGAAGATCTGCGTCCAATGGCGCATGATGAAGCGCAAGCCCAGCCCGATCACAAGGGCGAAAGAGAACAGCAGGATCTTGGTGGAATACCAGTCCTGCGTGAACGGACGGCCATTGAACAGCGACAGGACCGCGGTGATCACCAGCAGCGGAATGAGCACGTAGCGGATGCGCTCATCCCACAGCGTCAGCTTCACACCGGTGTCGGTTTCGCGCTTGACGAAGGCGCTCCAGGTCAGCGTCAGCCAGGCGGCGGTGAGCAGCCAGAACGCGACCAGCCACATGCCGCCCAGCGGCTGGGCGCCGAGGTTGTAGCCCATGTGCAGACCCAGCGGCAGCAACAGGATGATGCCGGTGCGCGCCAGGATGTCGATGCGGTAGGCCGTCTCCATGTGGCGGCGCCGCTCATCGAGCGCCAGCTTCGGATTGGCCACGTTGTAAGCTGACTGGAAGACGCCCCATTCCCCGCCCAGCCAGTACACCATGGCCAGCACATGCAGCCATCTGAGAACTTCATGTTCGGTGATCATCGTTTCTCCCCTCGCGGCCGATGCGCCGCCTCGTGTTCCCCAACTGCGGATTGCAATTTGTCATGGCGACCGCTGGCCATAGGTATTTATACCGCGTCTCGCACCCGCGGTGGAAAGGCGATATCTCTTCACAGCCCGCCAGCAATGACACAATGGCGCCCATGGACAGTGGATCGACGGACCTGCAGGAGGAATTCGCAGCACCTGTGCTCGCGGCGCTGCAGGCGCATGAGGCGACCTCGGCCCTGCTGATACAGACGCCCGAGCTTGCCAACGATGCCGTGAAAGTCGCTATCTCCAGCGATTTCGCTGGCCGTCTGCTGCTACGCCACCCGGGGTGGCTTGCGGCGCTGATCGCGACCGATGAACTGGCCCAGCCACCGGATGCAGCCGCGCTGGCGGACCGACTGGATCTCGGAGGCTGCGACAGCGAAGAGGCGGCGATGTCCGCTCTGCGGGCGCATCGCCAGCGCGAGATGCTGCGCATCGCCTGGCGGGATCTTGCCTGTGGCGCACCGGTCGAGGCGATCCTGCGCGAGCTCAGCGAGCTTGCCGATGCGGCGATCACCGCGGCGGTCAATTGGTGCACGACCCAGCTGGCCGAGCGCCACGGGCACCCGCGTGATGAAAATGGCGAGCGCCAGCAGCTGGTGGTGCTGGCGATGGGCAAACTCGGTGGCGGTGAGCTCAACTTTTCATCAGATATCGATCTGGTGTTCCTTTACCCCGCGGCCGGCGAGACCGACGGGGAACGTGCGCTCGACAACGAGCCGTTCTTCGTGCGCCTGGGGCAGCGCGTGGTGCGACTGCTCGATGCAGTGACGCCCGACGGCTTCGTGTATCGCGTCGACATGCGCCTGCGCCCCTTCGGCAGTTCCGGTCCTCTTGCGGTGAGTTTCGACGCTTTTGAGAACTACCTGCAGCAGCATGGACGCGACTGGGAACGCTATGCCTACGTCAAGGCGCGCGCCGTCACCGGCACGGCAGCCGCACAGCCGGTATTCGATGACGTGCTGCGGCCCTTCGTCTATCGCCGTTACCTCGACTACGGGGTGTTCCGCTCCCTGCGCGACATGAAGACGATGATCGAACAGGAGGTCGCCCGCCGCGAGCTCGACGACAACGTCAAGCTGGGACCCGGCGGCATCCGCGAGATCGAGTTCATCACCCAGTGCTTCCAGCTGGTGCGCGGCGGCAACGATCCGGGCCTGCGCACCGCCTCGCTGCTGAAGGTGCTGCCCCGGCTGGCGCAGCGTCGCTGCCTCGATGAGGCCCCGGTCGCAGCCCTCCTGGCGGCCTATGGATTCCTGCGGCGGCTGGAAAACCGCCTGCAGATGCTCGGCGATCGCCAGACACACGAGCTGCCCGAAGATGCCATGGCGCGCCGGCGAATTGCATTGGCCATGGACTGCCCGGACTGGGATGCACTGGCCGCGGCGCTTGCGACCCATCGCGCGCAGGTGCAGCAGCAGTTTCGCGAGATCGTGTTCGCCTCCGCGGAAGAGCCCGGGGCAGCCGGCGAACGATCGAACCCCTGGGTGGCGCTGTGGAATGCCCCGGACGCCAGTGACGCGCATGCCGTGCTGCAGGAGGCGGGCATCGAAGCCGAAGCTGCAGCGGCGATCCGCGAGCGACTGGCGAATCTTCGCCATGGCGCGCTCTACCGACGCATGGATGAACCCAGCCGCCAGCGGCTCGATGTCGTGATGCCGGCCATGCTGGCGGCGCTGACCACGGTCACGGGGCCTGCCGCATGCTTCGAGCGTCTGCAGGCGATCATCGAGGCGATTGGCAGGCGCAGTGCGTATCTGGCGCTTCTCGGGGAGAACCCGGCGGCGTTGACCCGGCTGCTCGACATTGCAGATCGCAGTGGCTTTCTCGCAGCTCAGCTTGCCACGTGGCCGATGCTGCTCGATGAGCTGCTCGATGACAGGTTGCTGAAGACGACGCCGAGTCGTGAGCAGTTCAGCGAAGACCTGAACCTGCGGCTGGCGTCGCAGGACAGCGCTGACCTGGAGGGTCGGCTCAACGCGTTGCGCGAGTTCCAGCGCGTATGCACTTTTCGCGTGGCGATTGCCGAGATTATCGGCGCGCTGCCGCTGATGAAGGTCAGTGATCGGCTCACCGACATCGCCGAGCTGGCGCTCGAGTTCGCGCTGGACATGGCCTGGCAGGAAATGGTGGCCCGATACGGATCGCCCTGCTGCCGTGATCCGCAGACCGGCCAGATCCGCGGCACGGACTTCGCCATCATCGGCTACGGCAAGCTCGGCGGCCTGGAACTGGGCTATGGATCGGATCTGGATATCGTCTTCGTACACGACGACAGTGGCGAGGACTCCCACACCGACGGTGAGCGGTCGGTCGACAACCCGGTGTTTTTTGCCCGCCTGGCGCGACGCATCATCCACTTCCTGTCGATCCAGACCACCTCCGGAATGCTCTACGAAATAGACACGCGCCTGCGGCCCAGCGGGCAGTCGGGACTGCTTGTAACCAGTCTGTCCGCGCTCGAGCGCTACCAGCGCGAGGAGGCCTGGACCTGGGAGCATCAGGCCTTGCTGCGGGCGCGTGCTGTGGCCGGCGGCGAACGGGTGCGCGAGGGCTTCGAGTCGTTGCGCCAGAGGGTGCTGATCAGCTGCGTGCGGCGCACGGACCTGCGCGATGAAGTCATTCGCATGCGAGAACGCATGCGCCACGAATTGTCGCGTGGTGACGAGGACCGCTTCGATATCAAACAGGATGCCGGCGGTCTGGCGGACGTCGAATTCCTGGTGCAGTACCTCGTCCTGGCCCACGCCGCCAAGCATGCGACGCTGCTGCGCTGGTCGGACAATATCCGTCAGCTCGAGGCGCTCGCCGCGGCC
>JBGTIC010000498.1:0-5547 GCA_041745895.1 Gammaproteobacteria bacterium | reverse complement strand
GAGGCGCTGCTCGTAGCGCTCGCGTCCCTGCTCACCGCCCGCCGGCAACTGCGCGGCCGTCGCCTGATTGGCGCGCACGCGGTTCAGTGATGGCGGGTGACTGGAAAACAGGCCGGCGAGCCAGTCGTCGCTGCGGCCCTCCGACAGGCGCACGAAGGTCTCCTGCAGATCGACCGCACCCTGTGGATCCCACCCGCCGCGCGACATGTAGATCATGCCGAAACGGTCTGCTTCCAGCTCGGCACCGCGCCCGTAGCGCTGGTTGACCATCTGCGCGGCCACCGACAGGCCGCCCACCGCCAGCCCCCCGAACCCGGAATCGCCTGCCGCAATCGCACCGGCAAGCAGCAGACCCTGCAACAGAATGCCGCGCTGCTGTGCCTGCGCGCCGTGGCGGGCAGCAGCATGCACGATCTCGTGGCCCATCACGGCGGCAAGCTCGGCTTCGGAGCGCATCTCCAGCAGCAGCCCGCGATTGATCGCGATCTTGCCGCCGGGCAGCGCCCAGGCATTAGGCACGCTGGAATTGAGCACGGCGAATTCGTAGGGCAGCTCGCGATCCGAGACTCCGGCCAGCCGCTGACCGATGTCGTTCACGTAGGCGGTCAGCTCCGGATCGAGGCGATATGCACCCCCCTGCATCTGCAGGCTGGGTGCGTAGTACTGTTCGCCGAGCTGAATTTCCTCGGCGGTGCCGATCAGCGCCAGCTCGCGTTGCCCGGTCACCGGGTTGACGGCGCAGGCCGCAAGGCCGCAGAGCAGCAGCGCTGCGGCAAGGGCACGCGCCAGTGGTTGAACAATCAGGCTGGGCATCGGGAGTTCCGGGTGCGAAGGATGCCCATTGTGTCTCACACTCGTAACGCAGCGCGACTACTCTTTGCCGTTTTCATTGTCGGGGCACCCGTAACCGATGCCGAACAGACCCCTCCTGCGCTCGGTGCGGCGGACGCCGGAGCCTCAGGCGCCGGACCGGCGGCGGGCGCTTGCAGCGTTGGCGGCACTTGGCTTCGGCGCGGCGGTGCCGGTCCTCGCCACTGCCAGCCCCCGGCAGGTGCTGGTGCCGGACGCGCCGTTGCGACGTATCGCATTCGGCTCCTGTGCGGATGAACAGCGCGCGCAGCCGTTCTGGTACCCGATCCTCGGTCAGGCGCCCGAGCTGTTCATGATGATTGGCGACAACGTCTATGCCACGGTGCGCGACGGCCAGGTGCTCACCGAGCCCAGCGTGAGCGCCATTCGCGCGGCCTATGCCGATCTCGAGGCCCAGCCGGGGTACCAGGCGCTGCGCGCCCGCGTGCCCGTCTTGGCCACTTGGGACGATCACGACTACGGCTTCGGCGACGGTGGTGAGCACAACCCGGTCAAGCACGACGCCAAGGCGCTGTTCATGGACTTCTTCGGCGTGGCGCCCGACCATGCGATGCACGGGCGCGGCGGTGTGTACCAGTCTGTCACCGTGGGCCCGGAGCGCCAGCGCGTGCAGCTGATCCTGCTCGATACCCGCTGGCATCGCTCGGCACTCAAGCCCACCGACACCCCCATGGCGCCGGGCCGGCAGCGCTACGTCCCCAACCCGGACCCCGACAAGACCATGCTCGGTGCCGCGCAGTGGGCGTGGCTCGAGGAGACGCTGCGCGAACCCGCGGATGTGCGCATCATCGCCTCGTCGATCCAGGTGCTGGCACGCAATCATGGCTGGGAGCGCTGGGGCAACTTTCCGCATGAGAAGGCGCGCCTGCTGAAGCTCATAGGCGACACCGGTGCGCACGGCGTGGTGTTCATCTCGGGTGATCGCCACCGCGGCGCGGTGTATCGTCGCGATCAGGAGGTGTCCTACCCGATGTACGAACTGACCTCGAGTTCACTCAACGCAAGCTTTCGCGCGCGGCAGAACGAAAGCGATGCCCAGCGCATTGGCCCGATGTTCGAGGCGGACAACTTCGGCATGGTGACGATCGACTGGGACAACCGCATCGTGCACCTGGGCCTGCATGCCGTCGAGGACGGCAAACGCGTACGTGGCGTCGCGGTACCCATCGCGGAGCTGTCTGCGTGAAGACGCTGTGGCGGGTCGTCGGCTTGTCTCTCGTGGCCACCCTTCTGGGCAGCTGTTGTGCGCCCGAGGCTGTCGATGAGCGAGGCTGGCCGCGCCAGCTCGTGCTTGGCCTGGTGCCGGCCAACGAGGCCGAGGCCATGGTCGACAACCTGCAGCCGCTGGCGGACTACCTGCAGACACGTCTGGGCATCCCGGTGCGCGCCTTCGTACCGCAGGACTACACCGGGGTGGTCGAAGCCATGGGCAGCGGTCGCGCCGATATCGGCATGCTGCCCCCGTTTGCGGCCATGCTCGGCATGCGCCGCTACGATCTGGAGCCGGTGCTGATCTCGGTGCGCAACGGCCAGACCGGGTACCGCTCGCAGTGGATGACCTCGGATCGATCGCTGTGCGCGGATGAACCGGTCGCCGACGAACGTGGCCTGTTCAGCTGCAACGGCTCGCTGGAGGACGTGCGCGGGCGCTCCGTGGCGTTCACCGACCCGAACAGCACCTCAGGTTTCCTGTTTCCGTCGCTGCAACTGATCGAGGCGGGCATGGACCCGGAGCGCGATCTGCGTCGCCTGTTCGTCGGCGGGCATGATGCAGCAGTGCTGGCCGCCTACGGTGGGGATGTCGACATCTCCGTGTCGTATGACGATGCGCGCGGCATGGTGCGCCCGCAGTATCCTGATGTCGGCGAGCGCGTCATCGTGTTCGCACATTCACCGCGCATTCCCAACGATGGCGTGCTGTTGCGCAGCGATCTGCCGCCCGATCTGAAAACCGCCATCGCCGAGGCGTTCGTGGCGCTGGCCGAAGACCAGCGCGACCTGCCGCGCGAGGAGCGGGTGTTGTGGGTGCTCTACGAGATCGACGACTTCGTACCGGCGACCACGGGCATTTTCGATCCGGTGGCGGCGGCCTACGACCTGCTGCGGCGCTAACCGCATCGCAGCGTTGGTGACCGTATGCAACCGTATGCGCAATGGAGCACATTATGAGTGACAAGCCAGGTGCTGGTGAGGCCATGATCCGCTTTCGCGGCGCCGGCGTGACCTATCCCAACGGCGTGGTCGGTCTGCAGGACATCGATCTGACGATCCGCCGCGGCGAGTTCGTCGTCATCGTCGGCTCATCGGGCGCCGGCAAGTCGACGCTGCTGCGCTCGATCAACGGACTCACGCCCTTGAGTGCAGGCGACATCGAGGTCGCAGGCGTGGCGGTGCCTCGCAAACAGGGCCGCGAGCTTCGTCGCCTGCGCGCGCGCATCGGCATGGTATTTCAGGATTTCCGGCTGGTACGCAGGGTCTCGGTGCTCAGCAACGTGCTCATCGGCCGCGTGGCCCACGTACCAGCGTGGCGCAGCGTGCTGAACCTGTGGCCGCGCGCCGAGGTGGAGCTCGCGATGTCCGCGCTCGAACGCGTGGGCATCGTCGACAAGGCCTACGTGCGCGCGGGCCAGCTCTCCGGCGGTCAGCAGCAGCGGGTAGGCATCGCACGCGCGCTGGCCCAGGCACCCGAGGTGATCCTCGCCGATGAGCCGGTCGCCTCGCTCGACCCCGTCACCTCCCACCAGGTGATGGAGGACCTGCTGCGCATCAACCGCGAGCTCGGCATCACGACCATCGTCAACCTGCATTTTCTCGATCTGGCGCGGCGCTATGGCCAGCGCATCATTGGCCTGCAGCAGGGCCAGGTGGTCTACGACGGCTCGGGCAGCGACGTCACTGATGACGACTTCCGCCAGATCTACGGCCGACGTCCGGGCGAGGACGATTTCCTGCAGGAACCCGCCGCTTGAGCAGGCCCGCCCAGCCGCCACGCCAACTTGGTCTGACGCTGGGCGTCATCGCCGTGCTGGCCACGATCACGCTTTGGTCGGCCCACGGCATCGGCTTCTCGATGAGTGAGCTGGTGTGCAACGCCGCGGGCGGCGGCCGGCTGCTGCGCGAATCCTGGCCGCCGGACTTCGCCTTTCTGCCACGGCTGCTCGGGCCTTTTCTGGAAACCCTGCACATCGCGCTGATCGGCACCGTGGTGGGCGCCATCATCGCCATCCCGGTCGCGGTGCTTGCGGCGCGCCCGGTCAGCCCCAACTGGCTGACGTGGATCGTCGATCGCAACTTCATGAACATCCTGCGCACGCTGCCGGATCTGTTCTGGGCGATGCTGTTCGCTACGGCCGTAGGCTTCGGTCCTCTGGCAGGTGCACTGGCCCTGTCGGTGTTCAGCGTCGCGGTGATCAGCAAGCTGTTTTCCGAGTCTGTGGAATCCATCGACATGCATCTGCCCGAGGCGGTACGCGCCTGCGGCGGCAGCTGGCTGCAGATGGTCGGCCTCGGCGCGCTGCCACAGGTCTGGCCGCAATATGCGGCTTACGTGATGTATTCGTTCGAGCTCAATGTACGCGGGTCGATGGTGCTCGGCCTGGTCGGCGCTGGCGGCATCGGCATGATCCTGGAGACCCAGCGCGCCAATTTCGAGTATGAGCGCGTGACCATGATCATCGTCACCGTGCTTGTCGTGGTGCTGCTGATCGAGCAGGTCAGCGCCTCGGTGCGCAGGCGGCTGGCGTGAGCGCGGCCATCCGCAAGTACCAGCCAGGCTATGCGAGCTGGGCGACGCTGATCGTCGGCGGCTTGCTGATCTGGTCGCTGTGGGCCATCGACGCCTCCCCCGAGCGCCTGGCCCGTCTGCCCGCGCAGCTGGGGACGGTGCTGGGATTCTTCTGGCCGGTGGACTGGCACTACGGCCACACGCGCGTGGTGCCGGCCATCATCGAGTCCATCCAGCTGGCCTGGATCGGCACCATCATTGGCGCGCTGATCTCGCTGCCACTCACGGTGCTGGGTGCCAGTACGCTTTTTCCGTGGTGCTCGCGGGTGATCAAGGGCATTTCTGCCAGCATTCGCGCCGTGCCGGAGATCCTCTGGGCGATCTATCTGGTACCCATCGTCGGGCTGGGCCCTTTTGCAGGCGCGCTGGCGTTGGGCATCAACTCCGTGGGCATGCTCTCGAAGCTGGGGTCCGAAGTGGTGGAGTCGGCCGATCTGTCCGCAATGCAGGCGGTGGAGGCCGCGGGCGGCTCACGCCTCGTGGCGATCCGGCTCGGACTTCTGCCCCAGGTGCTGCCTGAACTCATGGCGCACTGGCTGTTTCGCTTCGAACTCAACCTGCGCGCCTCGGCGGTACTGGGCGTGGTCGGCGCCGGCGGTGTCGGCGGCCTGCTGCTCAACACGCTGCGCTACCGCCAGTTCGAGATGGCCGCCGCCGTGCTGGTGCTCACAGTGCTGGCGGTGCTGGCGATCGATCTGGTGTCCGGGTCGATCAGGCGGAGGCTGCTGCGGGGTGGTTAGTTTGATTGCAATGATATCGATATCTTTGTAATCTTCGGCAATGGCCCAGATCACGATCAGGAACATCGACGACGCCGTCATGCAGGCGTTGCGGCGCCGTGCCACTGCGGCCGGGCGCTCCACCGAAGAGGAGGCGCGCCGGGCCCTGGCCAC
>JBGTIC010000497.1:0-23897 GCA_041745895.1 Gammaproteobacteria bacterium | reverse complement strand
GCGTCCGGGCAGCGTGACATCGAGGCGCTCGGCGGCGAGCGCGGCTTCAAGCGCCTGGGTCTGGAGTGCGGTACGGCGCCGCTCGAGTGCTTCGGCCAGCTGCGCTTTCGCCTCGTTGATCCGCTGGCCTGCCGCCGGGCGTTGCTCCGGCGGCAGGGTTCCCAGCGATTTGAGCTGCGTGGTGAGCTCGCCCTTCTTGCCCAGGTAATGCACCCGGACGGCATCAAGTTCACCCAGCGAGCCGCTTGCAGCGACGGCCTGTGTGGCCTGCTGCAACAGTTGCGCAAGTTGCTCCACGTGACGCGAGGAAGCCTGCGACGTCCCGCGGGACGTCAGGCTGCTGCCGCGGTCAACGCCTGCTTCGCCTGCTCGGCGATCGCGCCGAATGCTTCCAGGTCGTGCACTGCCAGGTCGGCCAGCACCTTGCGATCGACCTCGATGCCTGCGGCATTCAAACCGGCAATCATGCGGCTGTAGCTCAGCCCGTACATGCGGGCACCTGCGTTGATGCGGATGATCCACAGTGCGCGGAACTGGCGCTTCTTTTGACGCCGATCGCGGTAGGCATACTGACCGGCCTTGATGACCGCCTGCTTGGCGACGCGGAATGTCTTGCGGCGGGCACCGTAGTAGCCCTTCGCCTTGGTAAGAATTTTCTTGTGACGGGCCTTGGCCGTCACGCCACGTTTGACTCGTGCCATGTGTCCTGACCTCCCTTAACTGTACGGCAGCATGCGGCGGACCGACTTGACGTCGCTCTCCGCCACCTGCTCCGTGGACCGAAGCTGCCGCTTACGCTTGGGCGTCTTCTTGGTCAGGATATGGTTCAGATGGGACTGGCCGCGTTTGAAGCCGCCCTTCCCTGTTGCACGGAACCGCTTCGCGGCGCCGCGATTGCTTTTTAGCTTCGGCATTTCATTTTCTCCAATGTTTTAGCCTGCAACATGACCCACCACGGGCCTGGAGTCAGGCGGCTGACAAAGATGTTGCCATCCTTGTCAGGCACTTTTTATGCGGCGGTTACTGGCGCTTTTTAGGCCCCAGGACCATCACCATTTGCCGGCCTTCCAGCTGCGGACGCTGCTCGATGGCCCCGTACTCTTCGAGGTCCTTCTCCACGCGTTGCAGCAAATGCAGGCCGAGTTCCTGGTGTGCCATCTCGCGGCCGCGGAAACGCAGTGTCACCTTGGCCTTGTCTCCGTTGGTCAGGAACCGGATCAGGTTTCTCAGCTTGACCTGATAGTCGCCTTCATCGGTGCCCGGACGGAATTTTACTTCCTTGAGCTGTATCTGTTTGGTCTTCTTGCGCGACGTCTGCGCCTTCTTGTTCAACTCGAAGACGAACTTACCGAAGTCCATGACTCGACAGACCGGTGGTTCAGCCTGCGGCGCGACTTCGACCAGGTCGAGTCCCGTGCTCTTGGCAAGCTCCATGGCCTGGTACGTTGGCATGATGCCTACCTGTTCACCTTCGGCACCAATGACCCGGACCCTCGGGGCGGATATCTCCTCGTTCCGCCTGGCACGCTTTGACTGCGAAATAAGATCTTCCTCCAAACAGGTTACGGCCACGACAACCCGTCGCGCGCAGCGCGCTCAGGGCCCTCGTGACGCTTGCGGCAAGCCCCTTCGGACTTGCGTATCACGGCCACAACACCGGCCGATCAGAGCGCGGAATTGTACGCCTCAAGCCCCCTGCTCTCAAGGGCTTGCGCGCGTGATGCCCAAATTAAGCCGCGAGCCAAAAAACGCACAGCGGCGGCCCGGGCCTGGCGCCGGGCCGCCGCTGGGGCGAGGACTGGTAGGCGCGAGTGGGATCGAACCACCGACCACCACCATGTCAAGGTGGTGCTCTACCACTGAGCTACGCGCCTGAAGGGGCGCAAAGGTTACTGGATTGGAGCACCGGCGCGCAAGCCATGTAGCCGGTTCCAGCGTCGCCTGCGGTCAGGTAAGCGCTATTGGCGCCAGGGCCGCTAACCCGCCAGTTCCTCCGGCAACCCCAGCCCGACACTGCGAATATGCTGGATCTCGTCGCGCAGCCGGGCGGCGGCCTCGAACTCCAGATCCCGCGCATGCTGGTACATCTGCTTCTCCAGCTTGCGGATGCGCTGCATCAGCTGCTCCGGTGACATCTGTGCATACAGCAGATCCTCACCCCGGCGCTGACCGCTGCGGCCCCGGCCGCGGCTGCTGCGGTCATCCTCGCCGTGCGCCTGCATCACGTCGGCCACGGCCTTGCGGATCGAGGCGGGCGTGATGCCGTGTTCGGCGTTGAAGACCGCCTGCTTTTCGCGGCGCCGATTGGTCTCCTCGATGGCCCGGCGCATCGAGTCGGTCTCGCGATCGGCATACAGGATGGCCTTGCCCCGCAGGTTTCGAGCCGCCCGGCCGATGGTCTGGATCAGCGAGCCCTCCGAGCGCAGGAAGCCCTCCTTGTCGGCATCGAAGATGGCCACCAGCGACACCTCGGGCATGTCCAGGCCCTCGCGCAGCAGATTGATCCCCACCAGCACATCGAACTCGCCGAGGCGCAGATCGCGGATGATCTCGCTGCGCTCGACGGTGTCGATGTCCGAATGCAGGTAGCGCACGCGCACACCGTGCTCGTGCAGATAGTCGGTGAGGTCTTCGGCCATGCGCTTGGTCAGCGTCGTGATGAGCACGCGCTCGCCGACTTCGGTGCGCAGGGCGATCTCGGAGAGCACATCATCGACCTGTGTGCCCGCCGGGCGCACCT
Organism: Gammaproteobacteria bacterium; assembly: GCA_041745895.1. Lineage (GTDB taxonomy): Bacteria > Pseudomonadota > Gammaproteobacteria > Steroidobacterales > PWYM01 > PWYM01. Next base: position 21,157 of record JBGTIC010000497.1, on the reverse strand, counting down.
CCACCTCCGGGTCGAGCAGCCCGGTGGGCCGAACCACCTGCTCGGCCACGCGGCCGGACATCTCGTATTCATACTGACGTGGTGTGGCCGAGACGAAGATGGTCTGCGGCGCCATGGCAGAGTATTCGTCGAAGCGCAGCGGTCGATTGTCCAGCGCCGATGGCAACCGGAAGCCGTACTCGACCAGTGTCTCCTTGCGACTGCGATCGCCCCGGTACATGCCACCGAGCTGTGGAATGGTCACATGGCTTTCGTCGACAAACAGCAGCGCATCATCGGGCAGATAGTCGAACAGGCAAGGTGGCGGCTCGCCGGGACCGCGACCCGACAGGTACCGTGAATAGTTTTCGATGCCGCTGCAGTACCCCAGCTCGACAATCATTTCCAGATCGAACTGCGTGCGCTGCTCGAGGCGCTGTGCCTCCAGCAGGCGTCCGTTGTCGCGCAACTGTGTCAACCGGGACTTCAATTCAAACTTTATCTCGTCGATGGCCGCGAGCAGACGCTCGCGCGGTGTGACGTAATGGCTCTTGGGAAAGATCGTCAGGCGCGGCACCCGGCGCAGCACCTCACCGGTCAACGGGTCGAAGTAGCTCAGGGCTTCGACTTCATCGTCGAACAGCTCGATGCGCACCGCCTCGCGCTCGCTCTCGGCCGGAAACACATCGATGATTTCACCGCGCACCCGGTAACAGCCCTGGCGCAATTCGACTTCATTGCGGGTGTACTGCAACTCGGCCAGGCGGCGCAGCAGCGCACGCTGGTTGATGCGCTCTCCGCGCGACAGGTGCAGCACCATGCTGAAGTAGGCCTGCGGATCGCCCAGGCCGTAAATGCACGACACGGTCGCGACGATGATCGTGTCACGGCGCTCCAGCAAAGCCTTTGTGGCAGACAGGCGCATCTGCTCGATGTGGTCGTTGATCGATGAGTCCTTCTCGATGAAGGTATCGCTGGAAGGAACATAGGCTTCCGGCTGGTAGTAGTCGTAGTAGGACACGAAGTACTCGACGGCGTTGTGCGGGAAGAATTCACGCATCTCGCCATAAAGCTGGGCGGCCAGTGTCTTGTTGGGTGCGAGCACCAACGTGGGCCGTTGCAACTCGTTGATGATGTTCGCCATGGTGAACGTCTTGCCGGAGCCTGTGACGCCCAGCAGCGTCTGTGCCGCCAGGCCGTCGCGCAGCCCTTCCGTGAGCGCCGCAATCGCCGCAGGTTGATCGCCGGCGGGCTGATAGTCGGAGACGAGTTCAAAACGATCAGTCATCAAGTATCCCTGCCACCGCTGCCATTGGAACCGCCACGCGGTATGTCCTAGAATGCGCGTGCCGCACCCGGCCCCAGTTTCTCAAAGCCACCCTGAGACCCGCCCGTGAGTCTACAAGTTTCCGCCCGTCTGCAACGAGTCAAGCCCTCCCCGACCATGGCCGTCACGCAGATGGCCGCCGAACTCAAGGCCGCCGGGCAGGATGTCATCGGCCTGGGTGCCGGTGAGCCGGACTTCGACACGCCCGCGCACATCTGCGAGGCTGGCATCGCGGCGATCCGTGCGGGCGACACCCGCTATACGGCTGTCGACGGTACCGTGGCCCTGAAGGATGCGATCATCGCGAAATACCGGCGCGACAATGCCATCGAGTACACGCGCGATCAGATCCTGGTGTCCTCGGGTGCCAAGCAGACCTGCTTCAACCTGGCGGCGGCGGTGCTCGATCCAGGCGATGAGGCGGTGATTCCGGCGCCCTACTGGGTGTCGTATCCCGACATGGTCCTGCTCGCCGACGGCGAGCCGGTGATCGTACCCACCGGATCGGAAACCGGCTACAAGATCACCCCTTCGCAGCTGGCCGCCGCAATCACCAAGCGCACCCGTCTTGTGTTTCTGAACAGCCCGAGCAACCCCAGCGGGGCAGCCTATACGCGCGCCGAGCTTGTCGCGCTGGGCGAGGTGCTGAAAAAGCATCCTGACATCGTCATCGGTACCGATGACATGTACGAGCACATTTATTGGGCCGATGAGCCGTTCTGCAGCCTGGTGACGGCGTGTCCCGAACTGCACGGCCAAACGGTGACTATCAACGGCGTGTCCAAGGCCTACGCAATGACCGGCTGGCGCATCGGCTACTGTGGCGGCCCCAAGCCGATCATCGCGGCGATGCGCAAGCTGCAGGGCCAGAGCACGTCGAACCCCACCAGCATCTCGCAGGCGGCGTCGGTGGCAGCGCTCAACGGTGACCAGGGGTGTGTTGCCGCGATGGTCAAGGCTTTCAAGGAGCGCCACGACTTCATCGTCGGGGCCCTGAACGACATGCCCGGCATCAGCTGCCTGCCGGGTGCGGGCACGTTCTACGCCTTCCCGGACTGCCGCGAAGCGATTTCCGCCCTCGGACTGGCCGACGACACGGCATTTTCCGAACATCTGCTCAAACGCGCCGGTGTAGCCGTGGTGCCGGGCAGCGCATTCGGCTCGCCTGGCCATATCCGCCTGTCGTTTGCCTGCTCTCTGGAGACATTGCAGGACGCAGCCGTGCGCATGCGCACGGTGCTGGCAGCCTGACATCGGCGGCCGGGGCCGCAGGACCCGCGCCGCGTGGCCGTCCGCGCGGTTCCTTGACCCTGGGTTCGCCTTACTTCAAAATTCGCGGCTCGGCGAGTCGGTGCGTCGACGCTAAATGCTCATGTTCCCCGGTAGCTCAGTGGTAGAGCGATCGACTGTTAATCGATTGGTCGTTGGTTCGAATCCGACCCGGGGAGCCAATTAGAACAAGCGCATACGCCAATTCCGGCGAATGCAATACAACCAGAGCGTCACAGATAGCTGCCTGTTCCCCAGCTCGCCTGACTGTGCAGGCAACGAGCGGCAGCGACGCCGTGGATCTCGCCTGACTGTCGATCGATCTCGTCATGGTGGCGTGCGTGCTATTAGAATCGTGCCATAGCCCTGTTGGTCAAGGGAGATCAAAATGAAGCAACTTTTGGTTCTTGCCTTCGCGCTTTTGGCTGCGAGCGTTGCTGTCGGTGATGAGTTGAGCGACCTTCGAGCTCTCGCTGAGCAGGGGGATGCGGACGCTCAGGTGACCCTCGGATTCATGTACGTGGTCGGCGATGGCGTTCCTCAGAATGATGCAGAAGCCGTGAAGTGGTATCGCCTCGCTGCTGAGCAGGGGAATGCGATAGCTCAAAATAACCTCGGTGCTGCCTACGACGCCGGCAGTGGCGTTTCTCAAGACTATGCAGAAGCCCTGAAGTGGTATCGCCTCGCTGCCGATCAAAGGAATGCCATTGCTCAAAGTAACCTCGGTTTCATTTACGCGAATGGCCGTGGCGTTCCTCAGAACTATGCAGAAGCCGTGAAGTGGTTGCGCCGCGGTGCTGAGCAGGGGCATGCGGACGCTCAAAGTACCCTCGGTTTCATGTACGGCACTGGCCGTGGCGTTCCTCAGGACTCGATGATGGCCTATGTGTGGGGATCTCTGGCTGCAGCACAAGGCAATGAGACGGGAAGGGCGAATAGGCAAGCGGCAGCTGAGCGGCTAACCCCAGAACAGCGTGCGAACGCCCAGGACATAGCGGCACGGTGCTTTGCTTCCGGGTATAAGGACTGCGCCATGCGGTAGGACTTTGTCGCCAAGTGACATGACTGCCCTCCTGCCGGCGGCGGCGGGGCTGATGCTGCCAGACGACGAGAAGTCTGCATCACTCGAATACACGCTTCAGTTCCGCATCGCACATAGGCCCACGCGCGGGGGCCCGTGCGAAAAATGCGCTCAAACTTTCAGCGCTTTCAGATATGCCGAAAAATCCGCGCCCAGTTCCGGATGCGCCATGCCCAGTTCCACTGTGGCCTTGAGGTAGCCGAGCTTGCTGCCGCAGTCATAACGCGTGCCCGAGAATGGGTAGGCCGCCACCGACTCCTCGTGCAGCAGGTCGGCAATCGCGTCGGTAAGCTGGATCTCCCCGCCGGCACCGCGCCCGGTATGCTCGAGCCGACCGAAAATCGCCGGTGTCAGCAGGTAGCGCCCCACGACCGCCAGATTTGACGGCGCATCGGCCGGCTTGGGTTTCTCCACGATCTGGCGAATGATGTGATAGCCGGCCTGATCGGTCTCGACTGCGACGATCCCGTAGCTGGCGCTGTGTTCGACCGGGATGGTCTCCACGCCCAGCACGCTCATGCCGTGCGCCTCGTGCTGCTGGCGCATCTGCGACAGAACCGGTTCCCCCGCGTCAATGAGATCGTCGGCCAGATGTACGTAAAAAGGCTCATCACCCACTGCGGGGCGTGCGCACAATACCGCGTGGCCCAACCCCAGCGGCTGACCCTGCCGGATATAGATGCACGACACCGAGGCGGGCACGATATCGCGTACGACTTTCAGGAGGTCGTGTTTTCCGGACGCCTCGAGCGCGTTCTCGAGCTCCGAATCCGTGTCAAAATGATCCTCGATCGCCCGCTTGGAACTGCCCGTGACGAACACCAGCCGGGTTGCACCGGCGCTGATGGCCTCCTCCACCGCATACTGGATCAGCGGCTTGTCGACGATGGGCAGCATCTCTTTGGGGCTGGACTTGGTCGCGGGCAGGAAGCGTGTGCCGCGCCCGGCCACGGGGAAAACGGCGGTTCTGATCTGGACTGACAAGAGCGATCTCCAGGCAAGTGACTCGACGGCCGCCGGTAAACGTCGCGGCGCGCTCCACTATACCCAAGACCGGCGGGACGCCCAATGCGCAGGCGTCTCGCAAGGCAATCGGGTCGGCACCGCGACACCTGCGCGGCACCGACCCGGGCTACAGCAGCCTATTCGTCGTCGCTGAGGCGAATGTCGGCGCGATTGATTTCCAGCACGCGCGGGCCGATGCCACTGACCTCGAGCAGGTCATCGATGCTGGCAAACGGTCCATTGGCCTCGCGGTACTCCACGATGGCCTGGGCGCGCACCAGGCCGATGCCTGAGAGCTCGGCCGCAATGGTTGCCGCATCTGCGGTATTGACGTTCACAGGGCCTGCGAGGGCCGGTTGCTGCAGGGCCAGTGCAATGACGGCCGCCATGGCACAGATCAGGGTTTTCATGCTCCACTCCTTGGGATGATGTGCGTTACCGGCCGACTGCCGGCAATCATCAGGGTAGGCATTCAGGCCACCATCCACGAGCGGGGTTTCTGGGAATTAGCAGGAAATTGGCGGGCGTCAGGCGTCCCGGCGAGGCGCGAGCAGCCCGGCCAGAGGCACCTCACTGCTGGGACGGGTGGTGTCCCAGGCCTTGCAGCTCGGACATTGCCAGCTCATGCGATGTCCGGTGTATCCACAAGACTCGCAGCGATAACGCGCGACAGACATCGCGAGTCGGCGCAACCCGCCGGCCATGCGGATCAGATTTTCACGCCGATCAACCGGCGGCGCACCGCGCAAGTCCCCGGCATCCACCAGGCTTGCCAGCGTGTCGTTGCCAACGATGAACTCAATGACCGCCTCTTCAAGCACGGTCGGTTCGAGCAGGTCACAGATGATCGCCGCATAGGCCAACGTGTGCTCATCCCTGCCACGCTGCTCCAGCAGCGGACGCAGTGTTCGATCCAGGCCGGCGACATCGTCGCGTCGAAGAGCGATCCGGTGAAGTTCCGGCAGCACCTCGGGAAGCAATGCCACGTCATTGCGCACTACATTGCAAAGCAGCCGCCATGCCATGGCGCTGTCCCCGTCCTGTTCGGCGAGACGTGCGCGGATCATCGCACCGCGCGGCATGTCGCGGCGCGTACGCTGCGCCTTTTTCAGCAACGCGCGCGCAAGCCTGCCGTCACCGGCCGCCAGCGCCCGCTCCGCAGCTTCGCAGTGACAGTGGGCGATCTCCAGTGCCTGGCTTTCTCCCGTCACGCGAGCCAGTTGGTGACGTACATCGATAGCCTGGGTCCACTCGCCGAGTGTCTCGAGAATTCCCGCCAGGTTCCGCAGCGCAGGCTCTGCGTCGTCGGCGACATCGGCAACCTGTCGAAACAGGCTCTCGGCGCGATCGAGAAGCCCGGCGCGCAGAAAGTCCTCACCCAGCGCAAACAGGCCAGCGTGTCGTTGCGAGGCCGACAGATCGGGTCGGGCGAGAATGTTCTGGTGAATCCGAATGGCGCGATCGACCTCGCCGCGGCGGCGAAACAGGCTGCCCAGTGCGAAATGGGTGTCAAGCGCCTCGTCGTCGGTTGCGATCATGCGCACGAACATGTCCAGCGCCTTGTCGGTTTTCTGGTCAAGCAGAAGGTTGAGCCCGCGAAGGTAACCCTGACTCAAGGGCGGCTCGACTTCCTCGGTACCGCGCACCGTGCGATCGAGGTAGCGGGCGAACGCCCAGCCGGCCGCCGCGGCCACCATGAACAGGCCGAAAAGCAGGAAGGTGGATTCAGTGGGCATCGTGCATGGGCAGGCTGCGAAGACTGCTGATCTCGCTCTGAGCAGCCTCGAGCTTGCGACGCAGCATGCGTCGCTGATGCATCAGCCGCAACAACGCGTAGACACAACACAGCAGCCCGAACACCCAGCCCAGTGCGAAGGTCGCGACGAACGCCACCGAGACGCGGGCATCGACAAGCTCCATGAATCCCAGATCAAGGGTGATGACGCCGGGATTCTGCGCTGCAAACACAGCGGCCGCCAGTGCCACCAGCACCATAAGAACGATGGTTAGGACGTTGCGAAGCATGCAGCCGACTCCTGACGGGTCCGATGATCGGTCCCGGTGCCCGGAAACTGCATTGTAAAGGAAGGTCTGGGGCTTATCAGTCCTTGATCGGCAGCGCACGGCCCGAGTTGACCCGCTCACGCAGATCCTTGCCAGGCTTGAAATGCGGCACATGCTTGCCGGCAAGCGCGACAGCTTCGCCCGTCTTGGGGTTTCGCCCCATACGCGGCGGTCGGAAATGCAGCGAGAAACTGCCGAAGCCACGAATCTCGATACGTTCGCCGTTGGCAAGCGCATCGCTCATGAGTTCGAGCAAATGCTTGACCGCGAGTTCGACGTCTTTGGCCGGCAGATGACTCTGCTTGCGCGCGATCAGTTCAATCAGCTCGGATTTCGTCATTGCGTCCCCACCTGCCCCTGGAAAGCAAGAACCACGGTGCAAGGCACAGGCGCCTTGCACCGTGGATCAGTCTGTCACCACACGGCCGTGCCGTCAGTTATTGTCGTCGTTATCACGGTTGGCAATCTGGACCCGAAGCAGGTCGCCAAGACTGGTTCCGGAGCTCGAAATACCCGTATCAGACTTGTAGCTCTGCATGACCTCGGCTTCTTCATGGGCCTCCTTGGCCTTGATGGACAGCGAGATCATGCGGGTCTTGCGATCCACACCGGTAAACTTCGCCTCGATCTCCTCGCCGACCTTGAGCACCATCCGGGCATCCTCGACGCGGTCGCGTGCAAGCTCCGAGGCACGAAGCTGCCCCTGAAGGCCACCTGGGAGATCGATGATCGCGCCCTTCGCATCGACTTCGGAGACAACGCCGCGAATGACCGAGCCCTTCGGGTGTTCGGCCATGAAGCCCGAGAGGGGATCGCGATCCATCTGCTTCATCCCCAGCGAGATGCGTTCACGCTCCGGATCGATGGCCAGCACCACGGCCTCGACATCATCGCCCTTCTGGAAGTTGCGCACGGCGTCCTCGCCGGCGATATCCCAGGAGATGTCGGAGAGGTGCACCAGGCCATCGATGCCGCCGTCCAGACCGATGAAAATACCAAAGTCGGTGATCGACTTGATCTGGCCCGATACCTTGTCGCCCTTGTTGAAGTTCGACGAGAAGTCGGCCCAGGGATTGGCCTGACACTGCTTGATGCCAAGCGAGATGCGACGACGCTCCTCGTCGATGTCGAGCACCATGACCTCGACCTCATCACCGACCTGAACCACCTTGTAGGGGTTGACGTTCTTGTTGGTCCAGTCCATTTCCGAGACGTGCACCAGCCCCTCGACACCTTCCTCGATCTCGACGAAACAGCCGTAATCGGCAATGTTCGTGACCTTGCCAAAAATGCGGGTATTGGCCGGATAACGTCGGCCCAGGGCTTCCCACGGATCCGAGCCCAGCTGCTTGATGCCCAGCGAGACGCGGGTGCGCTCACGGTCGAACTTAAGCACCTTGACCTGGATTTCATCACCTACATTGACAACCTCGGAAGGATGCTTGACGCGCTTCCAGGCCATGTCCGTGATATGCAGCAGTCCATCGATGCCGCCCAGATCCACGAACGCGCCGTAGTCGGTGAGGTTCTTGACGATACCGGCGAGCGTGGCACCTTCCTGAAGGTTCTCCAGCAGCTGTTCGCGCTCTGCGCTGTATTCTTCCTCGACCACCGCGCGACGCGACACAACAACGTTGTTGCGACGCTGGTCGAGCTTGATGACCTTGAACTCCAGGGGCTTGCCCTCGAGATAGCTTGGATCCCGAACGGGACGCACGTCGACCAGCGAGCCAGGCAGGAACGCCCGCACATGCTCGATTTCGACGGTGAAGCCACCCTTGACGCGACCGTTGATGATGCCCGTGATGACCTCGTCACCCTCGAAGGCCTTCTCAAGGACGGTCCAGGTGCGGGCGCGCTTGGCTTTCTCACGCGACAGGCGGGTTTCGCCAAAGCCATCCTCGACGGCATCAAGCGCCACCTCGACGGTGTCGCCGACGGCCACTTCGAGTTCGCCCATTTCATTCTTGAACTGGCTGATCGGAATGACGGCTTCAGATTTCAGCCCTGCACTGACGATGACCACATCGTCGTTGACCTCCACGACATAGCCGTTGAGGATGGCGCCAGGCTTGATCTGCTGGCTGGCAAGGCTTTGCTCGAAAAGTTCTGCGAAAGATTCAGACATTGATTAACACTTCCGTCCTCGCGGACGGCCCTGGGTTGCGCGCCAGCTATCCATCGCCGGCGGGTGTGAATGAAAAGTGCTGGCATCCTGCCGGCACGGGTTCGGCTTACGACAACAAGAAAATACTGTTCTCTCTCAGGCCTGCGCCACGGGCGGAATATCGATCCGCTCAGACAGCCAATCGACGATGCGATCCACCACCTGCGGAATACTCATGTCCGTGGAGTCCAGCACCCTGGCGTCTTGCGCGGCGACCAGCGGCGCCACCGCACGCTGGGCATCGCGGGCGTCGCGTTCGGCGATGTCCCGGGAAAGGGCGGCAAGGCTAACATCAATTCCCTTTTCCTTCAACTGCTTATGTCGACGCCGCGCGCGCTCCTCAGCGCTGGCCGTCAGGAACACCTTCAAGGTCGCATCCGTGAAGATACGGGTGCCCATATCGCGCCCGTCGGCAACCACGCCGGGGGGGCGGGCAAAGCTGCGCTGCAGATCGACCAGCGCATCGCGCACCTCGCCGAAGCGCGCGATTCGCGAGGCGGCATCCCCGGCCCGCTCGGTGCGCACCTCGTCGGTGACGACTTCCCCGTCAAGGTAGATGCGCTCACCGCCCGCCTCGTCGCTGACGAAACGCACCCGCACTGTATGAGCCAGTGCGGCCAGTGAATCGATGTCATCCAGCGACACCCGATCGCGGTTGGCCGCCAGCGCCAGCACCCGGTAGAGCGCCCCGCTGTCGAGCAGATGCCAGCCCAGGCGCCTGGCCAGCAGGCGCGTGATCGTGCCCTTGCCGGCCCCGCTGGGCCCATCTACGGCAAGAACAGGGGCCGGATCTGATGCCTGCCGGGTCTGGCTCATGACGCCTCCACCTTCAGACCCAGGCCCGCGCCTGCGGCAAGCTCAGCGAAGCCCGGAAATGAGGTTGCCACGTTGGCGGTATCCACGATCCGGACCGGCGCGCCGGCCACGAGGCCTGCCATCGCGAAGGCCATCGCGATCCGGTGGTCCCCATGGCTGTCGATCTCTCCGCCGCCGAGCCGGCCGCCGTGGATCACCGCGCCATCGTGCTGTTCCTCGACCTCGATGCCCAGGGTGCGCAGACCCGAGGCCATGACCGCGATTCGATCGCTTTCCTTGTGGCGCAGTTCTTCGGCGCCGCTGATGCGGGTCACCCCCTGCGCCGCAGCGGCGGCCACAAAAATGACCGGAAACTCGTCGATGGCCAGCGGCACCAGCGCCGGCGGAATATCGATGCCTTTCAGCGCTGCACGTTGCACGTGCAGATCCGCGACCGGTTCGCGAGCCTCCATGCGGCGGCGCTCGATGCGAATCTCCGCGCCCATCGCTTCGAGGATGGCCAGTACCCCAAGGCGCGTAGGATTGAGGCCAACGCGCTCGATCACCAGCCCGTCGTCGGCAGCCAGACAGCCACCCAGCAGAAAAAACGCCGCAGAAGACAGATCACCAGGCACCCGCATGTCCATGCCCTCGGGTTCCAGATCCGGAAGCAGACGAATCGTGCCCTCCTCGTCCACGCTCAGGTTGACGCCCATCGACATCAGCATGCGTTCGGTGTGGTCGCGCGACACACCCGAACCACGCACGATGGTCTCACCACTGGCATACAGTGCGGCCAGCAGGATCGCAGACTTCACCTGGGCGCTGGCCACGGGCAGCGTGTAGTCGATGGCCTTCAACGCGCGTCGGCCTTGAATACGCAGTGGCGGGAAGCCTTCGCGGGTGTCGACCTGGGCGCCCATCATGTTCAGCGGGTCGGCGACGCGGCGCATTGGCCGCTGCATCAGCGACGCGTCACCAACCATTTCGCTGTCGAAGTCCTGGCCGGCCAGCAGCCCTGCCAGCAATCGGATCGCCGTGCCGGAGTTGCCGAGGTCCAGCACCTGTGCGGGTGCCGAGAGTCCGTGCAAGCCCACACCATGGACCACCACGTGCTCGCCATCGCGTTCGATATTCACCCCCATCGCGCGCAATGCTGCCATCGTGGCAAGGCAATCTTCACTGGCCAGGAAGCCGTCGATCTCGCTGCGCCCGCGGGCTATGGCGCCGAGCAGCAGTGCGCGATGAGAAATCGACTTGTCACCGGGCACTCGCAGCGTACCGGCCAGGCGGCCACCAGGTGTCAGCAGGTAGTTTTGCGTCAAGATCTAAGGCTCCGTAGGCACTGCATCAGGCGCGCTGGATCTGCCGGAGTGCCTGGGCGAGGCGCTCGAGCTGCGCCCGCGTGCCGATACTGATACGCAGGTGCTCGGGGAGGCCATAGTTGGCGAGCGGGCGCACGATGACGCCCTGCTTGAGCAACTGCGTGTACACCTCCGCCGCCGGACGCCCCATGTCCACCAGCAGAAAATTGCCTGCATCCGCGCCGTACCACAGGCCAAGCTCGTCGAGCGTGGCGGCAAGCTGCTGCAGCCCCTCGCGATTCATGCGGCGACTGCGTTGCAGGTAGTCGAGATCGCCAAGCGCCGCGATCGCGGCGGCCTGTGCCGCATGGCCAACATTGAAAGGCTGGCGGATTCGATTGAGCACATCGGCGATCTGCGGGCTCGATACCGCGTAGCCGATGCGCAGCCCGGCCAGGCCGAAGCCCTTCGAGAACGTGCGCGCCACGACGAGATTGGGGAAATCCTCAAGCCACGACAACACGCTGGCCTGTGCCGGATCCTCGGCGTATTCCACGTATGCCTCATCCACCAGGACAACGACGTGCCTTGGCAGCGCCTCGATGAAGCGCCGTAACGCCGGCAACACCAGCGCCGTGCCGGTCGGATTGTTGGGATTTGCAACGAACACCAGTCGCGTGCGCGGTGACACCAGCGCGGCCATCGCCGCCAGATCGTGGCCCAGCGGGGCGTTGTCGTCGTCGGCAGGCAGCGCCGGCGCCACGCAGGCGGTCGCCCCGGTCGCCCGGCTGGCCAGTTCGTAGACGGCAAAGGCGTACTGCGAATACACAGCTTCCAGTCCCGGCAGCAGAAACGCCTCTGCGAGCAGCACCAGGATGTCGTTGGAGCCATTGCCCAGCGTGATCTTTGCAGGCGCCACGCCGAGATGCTCGCCCAAGGCATGCTTGAGTGCAAAGCCATTGCCATCGGGATACAGCGCGAGTTGCGGCAGCACTTCGCGGATCGCTGCCAGCGCCGCCGGCGGCGGTCCCAGGGGGTTTTCATTCGACGCAAGCTTGATGGTATCGCTCAGGCCGAGTTCGCGCTCCAGCTCGCTGGTCGGTTTGCCGGGCTGATAAGGACTCAGGCCGGCGACACCGGGTGTGGCCAGTCGCAGTGCATCAAAGGCAATGGCGCCCTCATCGCTCATTGCACGGCACACGGATAGGCACCGAGGATACGAAACAGCGTTGCGTGCTCGCGGATGAGCGCCAGCGCGGCGGCAACCTCCGGCTCGTCGGCGTGGCCTTCGATGTCGACGAAGAACACGTAGTCCCATTTGCGCCGGCGCGATGGCCGCGACTCGATACGCGTCATGCTGACATTGGCGCGCGCCAGCGGCTCAAGCAGCCGGAACAGCACACCGGGCCCTTCCGTCCCGGACGTCGACAACAGCAGCGAGGTTTTGTCCTTGCCGCTGGCCGGAAACATCTTGCGACCGATGATCAGGAATCGCGTGGTGTTGTCCGCTTTGTCCTCGATGTCGGCAACCAGCATGTTCAGTCCGTAGACTTCGGCGGCCGACTCACCGGCAATGGCCGCGGTGCCGGCCTCGTCACGGGCCCGTCGCGCCGCCTCGGCATTGGAGGCCACGCTGATACGCTCGACGTCGGGCAGAAACTCCGCCAGCCAGCCGCGGCATTGCGCCAGCGACTGCTGATGCGAACAGATCCGCTCGATGCCGCGCAGGTCGCTCATCTTGCCCATCAGGTGCTGGCGTATACGCAATTCCACCTCGCCGCATACGAACAGCGGCGAGGTCAGAAACATGTCCAGCGTATGGCTGACCGTCCCTTCCGTGGAGTTCTCCACAGGGACTGCGCCGAAATCGGCGATGCCGGCTTCCACCTCGTGGAACACCTCGTCGATGGAACCCATCGGCAGCGAACGCACGGAATGACCAAAATGCTTGAGCACCGCCTGCTGGGTAAAGGTGCCTTCAGGGCCGAGAAAGGCGATCTTCAGCGGTTCCTGCTGGGCCAGGCAGGCCGACATGATCTCGCGAAACAGCCGCAGCATCTCCTCGGCCTGCAAAGGTCCCTGGTGGCGCTCGAGCACGCCGCGAAGTACCTGCGCCTCGCGCTCGGGCCGGTAGAAATCCACGGTGCGCGCGTCCTGCCCGGCCTTCGACAGGCCGACCTGCTGTGCAAGCCGTGCCCGCTCACTGATCAGCCTCTGGAGCTGTTCGTCGACCGCGGTGATACGCGCACGCAACTCATCGAGACTCGATGCCTCGACCGGCAGGTCCTTCATGCCATGCCTCCTGCGCGCTGCGGACCGGGAATCAGGCGCGCTGAAAGCACGCCCTTGATGGCGCGGATCTTCTCCAGCGTCGCCACCGGCAACTGCGCATCCAGATCGACAATCGTATAGGCAAGCTCGCCGCGCGACTGGTTGAGCAGATCGCCGATGTTGATTTGCTCCGCCGCCAGTGCCGTGGAGATCTGGCCGACCATGTTCGGCACATTCGCATTGGCCACGGTAAGTCTGCAGCGGCCGTTGCGCGGCAGCTGCGCATCGGGAAAATTCACCGAATGGCGGATGTTGCCGTGCTCGAGAAACTCGCGCAGGTTATCTGCCGCCATTGCTGCGCAGTTTTCCTCGGCCTCCTGCGTGGAGGCGCCCAGATGCGGCAAGGCAATCACACCGGCATGATTGTTCAGTCGCGCTGACGGAAAATCCGTGACCAGTGCGCGCAGCCGCCCGCTGTTCAGGGCAGCAATGACCGCCTCAGTGTCGATGATCGCGTCACGCGCAAAATTGAGCACTACACCGCCCTCGCGCATGAGTGCCAAGCGCGCGTTGTTGACGAGGTGATGCGTCGCATCATTGAGCGGCACATGTACGCTGATCATGTCACAGCGCATGAACATCTCGTCCAGGCTCACCGCCTGCTGCACGCCGGAAGACAGTTGCCAGGCCCGTTGCACGCTGATCTGCGGATCATAGCCAATGACGTGCATGCCCAACGCCAGGGCTGCATTGGCCACTTCCACGCCGATGGCACCCAGACCGACGACCCCGAGCGTACGCCCCGGCAGCTCGAAGCCGACATAGCGCTTCTTGCCCGCCTCGACCTGTTGCTCGAGCGCCGCGTCGTCCAGCGCGTCGAGCTCGCGTACGTAGTGCCAGGCCTGCGGCAGGTTGCGAGCTGCCATCAGCATGCCCGCGATGACCAGTTCCTTGACCGCGTTGGCGTTGGCGCCCGGTGCGTTGAACACCGGAATGCCACGCGCGCTGAGCGCGGCAACGGGAATGTTGTTGGTTCCCGCCCCGGCGCGTCCGACCGCCAGCACCGAGTCGGGGATCGTCATGTCGTGCATGTCGTGCGAGCGCAGCAGGATCGCATCGGGACGACTCATATCGGAGGCCACCTCATAGCGCTCGCGCGGCAGCTGGCGCAGGCCTTTGATCGAGATGTTGTTCAGCGTCAGGATCTTGAAACTGCGGACCCGTCCGTTCAGCGCACCCTGCTCAACCATGGCGCCGCTCGAACTCGGCCATGAAGGCAATGAGCGCATCGACTCCGGCATCCGGCATGGCGTTATAGAGACTCGCGCGCATGCCGCCCACGGAGCGATGACCCTTCAGGTGGGTCATGCCGGCTGCTTCGGCTTCGCGCACGAACTGGCCATCGAGATCCGGCGCGGCGAGTGTGAACGGCACGTTCATCCACGAGCGGCAATCCTCATCGACAGGTGAGGTATAAAACGCCGAACTGTCGATGGCGTTGTAGAGCCGCGCCGCTTTCCGATAGTTACGTGCCGCCATTGCGGCAAGTCCGCCCTGTTCGATGATCCACTCGAACACCAGCCCTGCGATATACCAGGCAAACGTGGGCGGCGTATTGAGCATCGATTGGGATTCTGCCAGCGCGCGGTAGCTGAGCATCTGCGGCAATGCCTCGGGACTGCGCGCCAGCAGCTCGTCGCGCACGATGACCAGCGTCAGTCCGGCCGGCCCGATGTTCTTCTGGGCGCCCGCGTAGATCAGACCGAACTGGCTGACATCCACGGGCCGCGACAGGATGGTCGAGGACATATCCGCGACCAGCGGCACCTCTGCGGTATCGGGCACATAGTGGAACTCCACACCCCCGATGGTCTCGTTGGGTGTGTAGTGCAGGTAGGCGGCGGCAGGGTCGGTGCGCCATTCGGCGCGCTCAGGGATCGTGGTATAGGGGGCCCCGGCATCCGCGGCCACGTTGACCTGGCACAGACCCTGGGCCTCCTTGATGGCCTTTTTCGACCAGCTGCCGGTGTTGACGTAATCGACCCGCGCGCCGCCGGCGGCGAGATTCATCGGCACCATCGCAAACTGCAGTGTCGCGCCCCCCTGCAGGAACAACACCCGGTAATCATCTGGAATCCGCAGCAGCGTGCGCAGGTCAGCCTCGGCTTTCTCAGCGGCAGCGACAAAGGGCTTGCCGCGGTGGCTCACCTCCATTACTGACATGCCCAGTCCCTGCCAGTCGGGCAGCTCCTGTTGTGCACGCAGCAAGACCGGTTCGGGAAGAATCGCCGGTCCTGCACTGAAGTTGTATACGCGCGTCATGCCCGGGTGCGTCCTTACGTTCAAGCATCGTCCTCGGTTTCGCCTTCGATCTTCTCCATACCGACCAGGCGATCGTCATCTGCCACCCGGATCAGCCGCACACCCTGGGTGTTGCGACCGAGGATCGAGATATCGTTGACCGGCGTTCGCACCAGCGTGCCGTTGCTGCTGATGAGCATGACTTCATCATCGTCACTGACCTGCAAGGCGCGCACCAGCGGGCCGTTTCGCGCACTGGTCTGAATCGCGATAACCCCCTGGCCGCCGCGACCGCGCAGCGGGAAATCCTCAGCAGGTGTGCGCTTGCCGTAGCCGCGCTCGGTCGCTGTGAGGATTTGCCCCTGGTCGAGAATGATCAGCGCGATGAGTTGTTCGCCCTCGCCCAGTCGCATGCCGCGCACGCCCGTGGCCAGCCGCCCCATGGCGCGCACGTCGGATTCGCGGAAGCGAATGCCCTTGCCCGAGCTTGCGCACAGCAGCACGTCACTGGCGCCGTTGGTAATTGCCACATCGACGAGGCGATCATCATCGCGCAGATCTACAGCGATGATGCCGTTGGTGCGTGGCCGCGAGAACGCCGAGAGCGGCGTTTTCTTGACCGTGCCGCGGCTGGTGGCCATGAATACGAACTGTTCATCGTTGAACTCACGGATTGCCAGCACCGCGTTGATACGCTCGCCGCTTTCAAGCGGCAGGAGGTTGACGATCGGGCGGCCACGCGCACCACGACTGACCTGCGGCACCTGGTAGACCTTGAGCCAGTAGCACTTGCCGCGACTGGAGAAACACAACAGCGAATCGTGGCTGTTGGCCACGAACAGCTTGTCGATGAAATCCTCGCCCTTGACCTGCGCGGCGGACCGGCCGCGCCCGCCCCGGCGCTGGGCCTGGTAGCTGTCGATCGGCTGAGATTTCATATAGCCCTGGTGGGACAGCGTGACGACCACGGCTTCATCGGGAATCAGATCCTCGATCGTCAGATCGCTGTAATCCTCGATGATCTCGGTGCGCCGTGGATCGGCATAGGCCTGTTTGACCTCGAGCAGCTCATCGCGAATGACCTGGCGCAGCCGCTCGGGGTCGCCAAGTATGTCTCTAAGCTCTTTAATTGTCTCTAGCAGGTCCTTGTATTCGTTTAGGATCTTATCCTGCTCAAGGCCGGTCAGACGGTTCAGGCGAAGATCGAGAATAGCCTGGGCCTGAATCTCCGAGAGCCGATAGCCGCGCTCGCCCAGACCCAGTTCGGCGGGCAGGTCTTCCGGGCGCGTGATGTCGGCGCCGGCGCGCGAGAGCATCTCGGTGACAATACCCGGCGCCCAGTCGCGCGAGGTCAGCGCTGCCTTGGCTTCCGCCGGTGTAGGCGAGGCCTTGATAAGCTCGATGATGGGGTCGATGTTTGCCAGCGCCACGGCGAGGCCTTCGAGCACGTGGGCCCGGTCGCGCGCCTTGCCCAGATCGAAGATCGTACGCCGCGTAACCACTTCTCGACGGTGCCGCAGAAAGGCCTCGAGCACTTCTTTCAGACTCAGCAGCCTGGGCTGGCCCTCGACCAGCGCGACCATATTGATGCCGAACACACTTTGCAACGGCGTCTGCTTGTAGAGATTGTTGAGCACGACATCGGGCAGTTCGCCGCGTCGCAGCTCGATGACCACGCGCATGCCATCCTTGTCGGACTCATCGCGCAGCTCGGTGATGCCCTCGAGCTTCTTTTCGCGCACCAGTTCGGCGATCTTCTCGATCAGCCGGGCCTTGTTCACCTGATACGGCAGTTCGGTAATGATGATGGCCTGGCGACCGCGCGCATCGATCTCTTCTACCGAGGTCCTGCCGCGCACATACACGCGACCCCGCCCGGTCTTGTAGGCACTGTAGATTCCCGCCACGCCATTGATGATGCCGGCCGTTGGAAAGTCCGGCCCCGGCAGGATGCGGATCAAATCCTCGATCTGCAGCGACTCGTCATCCAGCAGGGCCACCGCGGCATCGACAACCTCGCCAAGATTGTGTGGCGGGATGTTCGTGGCCATGCCCACAGCGATGCCTGAGGAGCCATTGACCAGCAGGTTGGGCACCCGCGTGGGCAGTACCGAGGGCTCCCATTCGGATTCGTCATAGTTCGCCGTGAAATCGACGGTCTTTTTCTCGATGTCAGCCAGCAGCTCGTGGGCGATGCGCGACATACGCACCTCGGTGTAGCGCATGGCCGCGGGTGCATCACCGTCCACTGAACCGAAGTTGCCCTGCCCATCGACGAGCATGTAGCGCATCGAGAAGGGCTGCGCCATGCGCACGATGGTGTCGTAGACTGCCGAATCACCGTGCGGGTGATACTTGCCGATGACATCGCCGACCACGCGCGCGGACTTCTTGTAAGGCTTGTTGTAGTCGTTGCCCAGCTCGCGCATCGCAAAAAGTACGCGCCGATGAACCGGCTTGAGGCCGTCGCGCACATCGGGCAGCGCCCGACCCACTATGACGCTCATGGCGTAGTCCATATAGGACTGACGCATCTCGTCTTCGAGGTTTACGGAAAAGATTTCGTGGGCGATATCTGCCATCAGTCAGTGCTTTTTCGATCAATGAAAATATCAATAAAACCGGATACTTCCGCATACGGATCCGGGCGGGCGTCAACCGGTCGATAATATCACAGGCAGCCGCTGAACCGCAGGCTGGACTTGCATGCCAGACCCGCGCCCGCCCGGCGCCGGCGCTATACTTCGTGGCTTTGGCGCAGACCGCGCAGCCTGCCCGGCTGCTCTCCTGGAAACCCTATGCAGGAAATCGACAGCCTGGTGTTCGCGCGCTGGATCATTCCGGTCGAACCGGATGCCACGGTGCTCAGCGAGCATGCGCTTGCCATCCACCACGGCCGCATCGTCGAGCTGCTGCCGGCCGAGCAGGCGCAGCAACGCTATCGCGCCCGCGACACCGTGCGGCGGGCAAACCATGTGCTGATCCCCGGACTGGTCAATGCCCACACCCACGCGGCGATGACCCTGCTGCGTGGCCTGGCCGATGACATGCCACTGGCGCAGTGGCTGGGCGAGCATATCTGGCCTGCCGAGACGCGCCTGGTCAATCGGGGCTTCGTGCACGACGGCACGCGCCTGGCCATCGCCGAGATGCTGCGTGGTGGCACCACGTGCTTCGCCGATATGTACTTCTTCCCCGATACGGTCGGTGACGTGGCCGCCGAGCTAGGCATCCGCAGCGTCGTGGGCATGATCGTGATCGAGTTTCCGACCGCATGGGCGCGCGATGCCGGGGAGTACTTCAGCCGCGGCCTGGAACTTCACGATCGCTTTCGCGACCACCCGTTGGTGAGCACCGCCTTTGCGCCACATGCTCCCTACACCGTGTCTGACGACAGCCTGCGACGCGTACGCCGACTTGCCGACGAGCTCGATGTGCCGGTGCAGATCCACCTGCACGAGACCGCCCATGAGATAGGCGAGAGCCTGCGCGAGCACGGGGCGCGCCCGCTGGCCCGCCTCCACCAGCTCGGGCTGATCAACCCGGCGCTGATGGCCGTGCACATGACCCAGCTGGAAGCCACTGAAATCGAACTGCTGGCGCAGGCCGGTGCCTCGGTGATCCACTGTCCGGCCTCCAATATGAAGCTCGCCAGCGGGGCGTGCCCCGTCAGCGAGCTGGCGCGCGCCGGCGTGCAGCTGGGCCTGGGCACGGATGGCGCCGCCAGCAACAACCGCCTGGATATGTTCGGCGAGATGCGTCTGGCTGCACTGCTGGCCAAACATACCAGCGGCGATCCTGGTGCACTCGATGCAGCGGCCGCACTGCGCATGGCAACGCTGGGCGGTGCGCGCGCGCTGGGCCTGGGAGAGATCACCGGATCACTGCTGCCCGGGAAGGCTGCGGACATCACCTGTAT
Organism: Gammaproteobacteria bacterium; assembly: GCA_041745895.1. GTDB lineage: Bacteria > Pseudomonadota > Gammaproteobacteria > Steroidobacterales > PWYM01 > PWYM01. The sequence continues at coordinate 1,675 of JBGTIC010000497.1, read as the reverse complement.
CGATTTGTCGGATGCGGCAACCCAGCCGGTGCTCCATCCGCTTTCACAGGTGGTCTACGCGGCCGAGCGCAATCAGGTCAGTGATGTCTGGGTGGCCGGTCGCGCGCAGGTGCGCGATCATCGACTGCTCGGCAGCAGCTTCGAGGGGCTTACCGAGATGGCCAAGGAATGGGCCGGACGGGTCATGCCCGCACAGGCGTCAGGAGCACATGGATGATGGAACCCACGAACGTCGATCCGCAGGAAATCTCCAAGTTCAACACGCTGGCCTCGCGCTGGTGGGATCCCGACAGCGAGTTCAAGCCACTTCATCAGATCAACCCGCTGCGTCTGAACTATATCGATGAGCGCGCCGGTCTGGCGGGCCGTCGCGTGATCGATGTGGGCTGCGGCGGCGGCATCCTGAGCGAGTCGATGGCCCAGCGGGGCGCGCATGTCACCGGCATCGACCTGGCCGAAGCCGCACTGGGCGTGGCAAAGCTGCATCTGCTGGAATCGGGTCAGAAGGTCGAGTACGTGCGCGCGCGCGCCGAGGACATGGCCGCCGAGCGCGCCGGTGAATATGACGTGGTCACGTGCCTTGAAATGCTCGAGCATGTACCCGACCCCCAAGCGGTGGTGGCAGCCTGTCATACGCTGGTCAAACCGGACGGTCATGTGTTCTTCTCCACCATCAACCGCAATGCGAAGGCCTTCGTGTTTGCGATCCTCGGCGCCGAGTACGTGCTACGGCTGCTGCCGCGTGGTACGCACGAGTACGCGAAGTTCATCCGCCCCTCCGAGCTCGAGGGCTGGGCCCGCGGCGCGGGCCTCGCCATGCATCACATCACAGGCATGCAGTACAACCCGCTGAGCGGGCGCTATCGCCTCGGCGGCGATGTCGCAGTGAACTATCTGGTGCATTGCCAGCGACTCGATGAGGCGAAGGCACGCTGATGCCCGGTGCATTGCTGCTCGACCTGGATGGCACGCTGGTGGATACAGCCCCGGACATGATCGCCTGCCTCGACGCTCTGCTGGCCGAGCATGACCACCCGCCTGCGGAGTACGAACGGGCGCGTCAAAAGGTATCTGACGGTGCGCTGGGTCTGCTGTCACTGGCTTTCGGGCTGGCGGAAACCGACGCACAGATGGCCGGACTGCGGGCGCGTTACCTGGAAATCTACGCAGAAAATTTGTGCAACCAATCTTATTTATTCAAAGGCTTTGAAGCAGTATTTGAGACTGTTTCTGTACATGGGTGGCACTGGGGCGTGGTCACCAACAAGCCCCATGCGCTTGCGTTGCCGCTGCTGGCTGCCCTGCAGCTTCGTCCGACACGGGCGTGTCTGGTCGGCGGCGATACGCTGCCCGAACGAAAGCCGCACCCTGCTCCGCTGTTGCACGCCGCGCGCATACTCGATGTGCCTGCAGAGCGATGCATTTATGTGGGCGATGCCGAACGCGATATCCAGGCCGGTCGGGCCGCAGGCATGCGCACGATTGCAGCTAGGTATGGCTATCTGAGCGATCCGCAGGACGCGCAGCGCTGGCAGGCCGATCACGTGATCGACTCACCAGCCGAACTGGCTGCACTGCTCGTCAGCCTCGCCCCGGAGATGGCGCGTGCCGGCTGAGGTTGCCGCGTGGCTGCCGCCGCTGCCGATCCTGCTGGCGATTGCCGGGGGCCTGTGTG
>JBGTIC010000496.1:0-7629 GCA_041745895.1 Gammaproteobacteria bacterium | reverse complement strand
TCACGCACGCGCTGGGCGATTTCCCGGCGAAGGCCCGCGGCGATGGCCTTACCGTCGATCAGCTGGGCGGTCATGAGGGGGCGACTCTCCTGACTCAGGCGGGGTGGGGCGCGCGCGGCCCGCGATTCTCGCACGCGCAGTAATGCGCTCACAAGCCACGGGAATTGACCGGATCAACGCGCTGAGCGTATCCTTTGCGGCTTCGTCTTGCGTGCAACCGGGTCTCGGGGCATGGCGCAGTCTGGTAGCGCATCTGCTTTGGGAGCAGAGGGTCGGGGGTTCGAATCCCTCTGCCCCGACCAGCAGGAAAGCCACGCGCGACGAAATTTTGAAAGCTTTGGCGGGTTCGTGCACATTGCGACTCGTTGGCACTCGGCGCCTGTAGCTCAAGCGGACAGAGCATCGGCCTTCTAAGCCGAGGTTTGCAGGTTCGAGTCCTGCCAGGCGCGCCAGCTTTCGCATAGCATCAAGGTCAATGGTGGGCGTAGCTCAGTTGGTAGAGCCCCGGATTGTGATTCCGGTCGTCGTGGGTTCGAGTCCCATCGTCCACCCCATTCACCTTTCGCATCATCCGGTCATGGGCCGTTAGCTCAATTGGTAGAGCAGTGGACTCTTAATCCATTGGTTGTAGGTTCGATTCCTACACGGCCCACCATTCTCCCGAAGATCCCGTCGAGCGTCACCTTGAACTCGCGCTGACGCACGCTCGTTATGCGCATAACGAGCGTGCGCTCGGCACGCAGATCACAGTTGCGTGATTGCGATGGAGGCTGCCCCTGCTTGACGGCTATAATGGTCGTTTGACCACGGCGTGCGCCGGCTTTTCAGCGAAAGTGGCGGAATTGGTAGACGCGCTGGGTTTAGGTCCCAGTGGGGCAACCCGTGAGAGTTCGAGTCTCTCCTTTCGCACCATGTTCGGTAGGGTGATGCGGGGGGCCTCCTCCAGTACGCGCCGAGTCGCGCCGGATACCAGAGCTTGAAGAACATAAGGATTGATCAGTGATGCAGGTGTCGGTGGAAGCCAGCAAAGGGCTGGAGCGGACCATGAAGATCGCGGTGCCCGCCCAGGAGATCGAGTCGCAGGTGGCCAGCCGTCTGGCTGAGGTTGCGCGTACGGCGAAGCTCAAGGGCTTTCGCCCGGGCAAGATTCCGCGCAAGGTGGTCGAGAAACGCTATGGCGGGCAGGTCCGCCAGGAAGTGCTCTCCGAGGTCCTGCAGCGCAGCTATGCCCAAGCGTTGCAGCAGGAGAAACTTACGCCTGCCGGCGGCCCCAGGATCCAGACCGACGAGGTCGAGGTCGGCAAGGACTTCAGTTTCACCGCGACCTTCGAGGTGTTTCCCGACGTGCGCCTGGCGAAGACCGACGGGCTGGCCATTGAACGCGCAGAGGTGGAAATTACCGAAGACGATGTCGATGACATGCTCGTGCGCCTTCGCCAGCAGCGCGCCACCTGGGTGGCGGTGCCGCGCGAATCCGCAGACGGCGACCAGGTCACGGTGGATTTCACCGGACGCATCGACGGCGAGACGTTTGCCGGCGGCGAAGGCAAGCAGGTCCCTGTGGTGCTCGGTCAGGGCAGCATGCTCGAGGATTTCGAGAAAGGCCTTTACGGCGTAACCGCCGGTACTGAGGTCACAGTGGCGGTGAACTTTCCGGCGGACTATCGCAACGAGGCACTCGCGGGCAAAGCGGCCGAATTCTCGGTGAGCGTCGGCGAGGTGGCCGAGCACACGATGCCGCAACTCGATGAGGCCTTCGCCCGCGAATTCGGCATCGAAGATGGCGATCTGGCGCAGCTGCGCACCGAGGTGCGGGAGAACATGCAGCGCGAGCTCGACGAGCGCATTCGCGGCACGCTCAAGACGCAGGTGCTCGACCGGTTGGTCGATGCCAACCCGGTGGAGTTGCCCCAGGCCCTGATCGAACAGGAGATCCGCGCGTTGCAGCAGGAGGCCATGCGCCGCATGGGCGTTGAGGATCCGGCCAAGGCGCCCGCCCCCGAGGTGTTCCGCGACAACGCGATCCGTCGCGTCCACGTCGGGCTGCTGATCAACGAACTGATCTCCTCGCAGAACATCCAGCTGGACGCAGCACGCGTAACTGCTCATATCGAGGATCTTGCGGCCAACTACGATCAACCCGAAGAGATCATCAAGGTCTACCAGAGCCAGCCGCGGCTGCGCAGCCAGGTAGAGATGGTGGTGCTTGAGGAACAGGTCACGGAATGGCTGGTGGAGCGCGGCGCGGTGACGGCCAGGCCGACCGACTTCAAGGCGTTCATGAAGGCTGACTGAGCAGGCGCGGAATTTAGTGCGCACGCACATTGTCTCAAGGAAACATATGGAGAATCCGATGCAGACCCAGGCGCTGAATCTCGTGCCGATGGTGGTGGAACAGACGGCGCGTGGCGAGCGCGCCTACGACATCTATTCACGCCTGCTCAAGGAGCGCGTGATTTTCGTGGTTGGCCCGGTCGAAGATCATATGGCCAATCTGATCGTGGCCCAGCTTTTGTTTCTGGAGTCGGAGAATCCCGACAAGGATATCCACCTCTACATCAACTCCCCAGGCGGCATCGTCACTGCGGGCCTTGCTGTCTACGACACCATGCAGTTCATCAAGCCTGATGTAAGTACGATCTGTGTGGGTCAGGCGGCGAGCATGGGTGCGATCCTGCTGGCCGGCGGTACCAAGGGCAAACGCTTCTGCCTGCCGCATTCACGGATCATGGTGCACCAGCCGCTCGGCGGCTTTCAGGGGCAGGCATCGGATATAGATATCCACGCCAAGGAAGTGCTGCTGGTGCGCGAGCGCCTCAACCGCATTCTCTCCGAACATACAGGTCAGGACATGGCGCGCATCGAAAAGGATACCGACCGCGACAAGTTCATGAGCGGTGTGCAGGCTGTGGAGTACGGACTCATCGATCGTGTGCTGGAACGGCGGACGCAAGCTGCGGCGGCCGCATTGCCTGGAAGTGCGAACTGAACGTTTTCAAGCTCTTGCGCTTTGGCTGTGACGCGCGTCTTTTGCGCCATGGCACGCTCCCGTGCTATATACGGGCATGCAGGGTTCGTCGTCATGAGGCGGGCGGGCGTGTACCCCATGCAGAGGAATCGATATGAGTGATGACTCCCGCGGCAAGAACGACGACGGCAAGCTGCTGTATTGCTCTTTCTGCGGCAAGAGCCAGCATGAAGTCCGCAAGCTGATTGCAGGGCCTTCCGTGTTCATCTGCGATGAATGTGTCGAGCTTTGCAACGACATCATTCGCGAAGAGCTTGAAGAGCGTGCCGAGAAGGGTCGCGACAAGCTGCCACGCCCGCATGAAATCAAGGCGGTGTTGGATGAGTATGTGATCGGCCAGCAACGCGCCAAGAAAGTGCTCTCGGTGGCGGTATACAACCACTACAAGCGCCTGGAAAATCGCGGTCGAGAAAAGGGCGGCAAGGGCAGTCGCGAAGAAGTCGAACTTGCCAAAAGCAATATCCTGCTGATCGGGCCCACCGGTTGCGGCAAGACCCTGCTCGCCGAAACTCTTGCCCGTCTGCTCAATGTGCCGTTCACGATTGCCGATGCCACGACGCTGACCGAAGCCGGTTACGTGGGTGAGGATGTCGAGAACATCATCCAGAAGCTGCTGCAGAAGTGCGACTACGACGTCGAGAAGGCGCAGACAGGGATTGTCTACATCGACGAGATCGACAAGATCTCGCGCAAGTCCGACAACCCGTCGATTACCCGTGATGTCTCCGGCGAGGGCGTACAGCAGGCGTTGCTGAAGCTCATCGAGGGCACGGTGGCGTCCGTGCCGCCCCAGGGTGGGCGCAAGCATCCGCAGCAGGAATTTCTGCAGGTCGATACGGGCAACATACTGTTCATCTGCGGCGGCGCGTTCGCAGGACTTGAGAAAGTCATCCTGAATAGATCTGCCAAGAGCGGTATCGGCTTCGTCGCCGAGGTCAAGAGCGCCGAGGAGAACATCAATGCCTCGCAGCTGTTCCACGAGGTCGAGCCTGAGGATCTGATCAAGTTCGGTCTTATCCCGGAGTTCGTCGGGCGCCTGCCGGTCGTGGCCACGCTCGAGGAGCTCGATGAGGACGCGTTGATCACGATCCTGGTTGAGCCCAAGAACGCCCTGACCAAGCAGTACCGCCGCCTTTTCGAGATGGAAGGTGTTGAGCTGGAGTTTCGCGAGGATGCCCTGCGGGCCGTGGCCAAGAAGGCGATGGCGCGCAAAACGGGCGCGCGCGGCCTGCGCACGATCCTGGAAAACGTGCTGCTCGATACGATGTATGAATTGCCCTCGAGTCGTAACGTCACCAAGGTTGTTGTCGATGAGGCGGTCGTCAACGGTGAGACAACTCCATACATCATCTACCAGTCCGAGGAGCCGCAGGCTGCCGGGGCCGAAGAGCCGCGTCGCTCCAGTCTGCAATAATTCCGGCACCCACCGCGCGGTTGCTGTTGCAGGCCGCCAGCGCGCTCTTGATTTCTCGGCTGGTGGCCTCATATCTTCGTCAAGCGGAAGCACACTTGCTCCGCTGACGCCTTGAAGGCAAGACCATAAAGGGTGTGCCCGTGTCTGAAGATTCCCTCCCGGAAACCGATTTGACCCTCCCTGTCCTGCCGCTGCGGGATGTGGTGGTGTATCCGCATATGGTCATCCCGTTGTTCGTTGGCCGCGAGAAGTCCATTCTCGCGCTCGACAGTGCGATGAAGTCCGGCAAGGAAGTCCTGCTGGTTGCACAGAAACAGGCGGATGTTGACGATCCAGAGATCAAGGATCTCTACGACGTGGGTACCATTGCGACCATCCTCCAGTTGCTCAAGCTCCCCGACGGCACGGTCAAGGTGCTGGTCGAAGGTGGCAGCCGGGCATCCATCGCCAGATTCAGCGAGGAGGAGTTCTTCAGCGCCGAGGTGCAGCGCCTGAGCGAGGATGAAGAGTTCGACGAACGCGAAATAGAAGTGCTGACCCGTTCGGTGATCTCGCAGTTCGAGCAGTACGTAAAACTCAACAAGAAGGTGCCGCCGGAGATCCTGACCTCGCTGTCGGGTATCGACCAGCCAGGCAGACTGGCCGACACGGTCGCGGCGCACATGTCGCTGAAACTCGCCGAGAAGCAGAAGGTGCTGGAGATCGTAAGCCTGCGCAGCAGGCTCGAGCACGTCATGGGCCTGATCGAAGGCGAGATCGACGTGCTGCAGATCGAAAAGCGCATCCGCGGCCGCGTCAAGCAGCAGATGGAAAAAAGCCAGCGCGAGTACTACCTGAATGAGCAGATGAAGGCCATTCAGAAGGAACTCGGCGAGATGGACGATGCGCCCAACGAGATCGCCGAACTCGAGAATCGCATCGAGAGTGCCGGCATGCCCAAGGAGGCGCGAGAAAAAGCCACCTCCGAGCTCAACAAGCTCAAGATGATGTCGCCCATGTCGGCCGAGGCCACCGTGGTGCGCAACTACATCGACTGGCTGGTCAAGGCGCCCTGGAAGAAGCGCAGCAAGGTGCGTATCGACCTGGCCGAGGCCGAGCGCGTGCTCGAGGCCGATCACTACGGCCTGGAAAAGGTCAAGGAGCGCATCCTTGAGTACCTCGCCGTGCAGCAGCGCGTGAAGAAGCTCAAGGGCCCGATCCTGTGCCTGGTCGGCCCTCCGGGCGTGGGCAAGACATCGCTGGGACACAGCATTGCGCGGGCAACGAACCGCAAGTTCGTGCGCATGTCACTTGGTGGTGTGCGCGATGAAGCGGAGATCCGTGGTCACCGTCGCACCTATATCGGGTCCCTGCCAGGCAAGCTGATTCAGAACCTGGCCAAGGTCGAAAGCAGGAACCCGCTGTTCCTGCTCGACGAGATCGACAAGATGTCGACAGACTTCCGCGGCGATCCGAGCTCCGCGCTGCTCGAAGTGCTCGATCCGGAACAGAACAGCACCTTTGCCGATCACTATCTGGAGGTCGATTTCGATCTCTCCGAGGTGATGTTCGTGTGTACCGCCAACAGTCTGAACATCCCTGCGCCGCTGCTGGATCGCATGGAAGTCATCCGCATTCCAGGCTACACCGAAGATGAAAAACTCAACATCGCCCGGCGCTATCTGCTGCAAAAGCAGATGGAACAAAGCGGGCTGAAGCCAGAAGAGATCAGCGTCTCGGATTCGGCGATCATCGACATCATTCGCCACTACACACGCGAGTCGGGTGTGCGCAATCTCGAGCGCGAGCTTGCCAACATCTGCCGCAAAGTGGTCAAGGCTCTTCTGCTCAAGGGTGGCAAGAAGAAGGGCAAGGTTCAGGTCACCGCGCGAAACCTCGGCAAGTATCTCGGCGTGCGTCGCTTCCGCTACGGCCGTGTCGAGGAGAACGATCAGGTTGGCCAGGTCACCGGTCTGGCCTGGACCGAGGTCGGCGGTGAACTGCTGACCATCGAGGCCGCCGTGGTCAATGGCAAGGGCAAGCTGATCCATACCGGGCAGCTTGGGGATGTCATGCAGGAATCCATTCACGCGGCAATGACCGTGGTGCGCAGTCGCTCGAAAGCACTGGGCGTTGCGCACGATTTCCATCAGAAGGTGGATGTGCACATCCACGTGCCTGAAGGTGCAACACCGAAAGACGGACCCAGCGCCGGTGTAGGCATGTGCACCGCGCTGGTCTCGGCATTGACCGGCATTCCGGTGCGCTCGGATGTGGCCATGACCGGCGAAATCACCTTGCGCGGGGAAGTGCTGCCGATCGGTGGTCTCAAGGAAAAGCTGTTGGCTGCTCACCGTGGAGGCATTGCACGCGTGCTCATTCCGGAGGAGAACGCCAAGGACCTCCAGGAGATTCCCAAGAACATCAAGGACAAGCTGGAAATCATTCCGGTGCGCTGGATCGACCAGGTGCTCGAAGTCGCTTTGCAGCACATGCCGCTGCCACTCGATGCTGATGCCGGCCCGGCACCCCCGATCGGCACGGAAGTCGAACCGGGCAAGGAGGAAGGGCGCGATTCCGAAGGTGTCAGGCCACACTGACGCCTGTTGATGCAGTGCAACCGCAGATAAAAGTACCGCCTTATGGCGTGTTTTTGACACTTTCGACTGCCCGTTGATATAAACTTCGCGCGTAGGTTTTCGCGTTACCCCGACGCGCTGCCGGGGTCAATGTGTCGCCGCGCAAGACAGCCAGGAAGCTGTTCTCGCGCATCCGGAACGGGCAGCAACTTTTGCCCGCCATCGTTTTTTCAGACAAGGTAAATTGAATGAACAAGGCAGAACTTATTGATGCCGTCGCCGCCAAGGCGGATCTTTCCAAGGCGGATGCCACCAAGGCCCTCGACGCACTGATCTCATCGGTCACTGAGGCGCTGGGTCGCGGCGACCAGGTGTCGCTGGTTGGCTTCGGTACATTCAGCGTCAAGCATCGCGCGGCACGCAGTGGCCGCAACCCGCGTACGGGTGAAATGATGCAGATTGCGGCCAGCACCCAGCCGGGTTTCAAAGCTGGCAAAGCCCTGAAGGATGCCGTAAACTGACGCGCCTCTCTCAGGGGGTGCTTAGCTCAGCTGGGAGAGCGTCGCCCTTACAAGGCGAAGGTCGGGGGTTCGATCCCCTCAGCACCCACCAGTCAATGGAGTGGTAGT
>JBGTIC010000495.1:0-7425 GCA_041745895.1 Gammaproteobacteria bacterium | reverse complement strand
CGCGCCTGCGTCGAGCAGGCGGCGCGTCGTGGTGTGACGGTGCTGACGTTATTTGCGTTCAGCAGCGAAAACTGGCGCAGGCCTCGTGAGGAGGTCTCCCGGCTTATGGGGCTGTTTCTCGAGGCGCTGGATCGTGAAATCGACGAGCTGCACGCCAACCAGGTCGAATTGCGCTTCATAGGCGAGCGCGAGCGCCTGCAGCCCGCGCTGCAGCGCCAGCTGACCGCGGCGGAGGTTCGTACGCGCAGCAACACCGGCCTGAAGCTGGTGGTGGCGGCGGCCTACGGCGGGCAGTGGGACATGCTGCAGGCGACCCGCGCGATCGCCGCCCGGGTCGAACGCGGCGAACTGGCAGTCGACGAGATCGACGCCGACTGCATGGAGTCCCACCGGGCGCTGGCAGGCTTGCCGGGTGTGGATCTTCTGATCCGTACCGGCGGGGAGCAGCGGATCAGCAATTTCCTGCTCTGGGACCTGGCCTACAGTGAGCTGTACTTCACCCCCCGACTATGGCCGGCGTTCACTGCCGAGGACCTGGACGCGGCGCTGGAAGAATTCACCGCACGGCGCCGACGCTTCGGGCGCACCGATGACCAGCTCCTCGATGCACCTGTCCTGCGCGCACCCACCGGATCGCCCGGCTGACGTGCTGCGCGCGCGCATCATAACGGCCATCGTGCTGGTCGTTGGCCTGCTGGTTGTGCTGTTCGTACTGCCCGCGCAGGCCGCGATGGTCGCCGTGGCAGTTGCAGTGCTCGCCTCGGCGTGGGAGTGGAGCGCGTTTGCGGGTCTGTCGCAGCTCGCCCAGCGGCTGGGCTATGTCGCGCTGATCGGCCTGACGGGCGGGCTTGCGCTGTTGACCACGGAGCTTACCGTCGCGCTTGAGCCGGTGCTGTGGATGGCGCTGGCATGGTGGGCGCTGGCACTGTACTGGGTGCTCCAATTTCCGCGGCCGATATCGGCGCAGCTTGCGGCCCTGTGCGGGGCCCCCGTCCTGTTGCCACTGTGGCTGGTGCTGGTCAATCTCCTGGCCGAGCCGGGCCACGGTGCCGTGCTCGTGCTGCTGCTGCTGGTGATCGTGTGGGCAGCGGACATCGGTGCGTATTTCGGCGGCCGCCGGATGGGACGGGTGAAACTCGCGCCTCACGTGAGTCCCGGCAAGACCTGGGAGGGCGTCATCGGCGGCCTGATCGCGGGCGTCGGGGTGGCCGGTCTGGCCGCCTGGCTGCTGGATCTGCCGGTGCGTGGTCTGCTCCTGCTTGCGCCAGCGCTGGTGCTGATTTCGGTGCTCGGGGATCTGAGCGTGTCGATGTTCAAGCGCAACGCTGGGCTCAAGGACAGTGGCCACCTGCTGCCTGGCCACGGCGGCATCCTCGATCGCGTCGACAGCCTGTCGGCGGCGGCACCGCTGTATCTGCTCGGACTGCGCTGGCTGGGGGTGCTGGGGTGAGCCTGCCCGGTCTGGTGATCCTCGGTGCCACGGGCAGCGTGGGCGTCAGTACGCTCAGTGTGCTGGCGGCCAACCCGGGACGCTTTCGTGTCGTCGCGCTGACCGCGTTCCGCGATCATGAGCGCCTTTTCGCACAGTGCGAGGAACATCGGCCCGAATTTGCGGTCCTTGTGGATAATGCTGCCGCGAACAGACTGCGCGAACGTCTGAGCGCCGCAGACATCTCGACGCGGGTGCTCGCCGGCGAGCGTGCTTTGGTCGAGGTGGTCGAACTGCCGCAGGTCGAGCGTGTCATGGCGGCGATCGTCGGTGCGGCGGGTCTGCTGCCCACGCTGGCGGCAGCGCGTGCCGGTCGCCAGGTGCTGCTGGCGAACAAGGAATCGCTGGTCATGGCCGGTCATCTGCTGTTGCAGGCCGTGACGCAGGGAGGCGGGGAGCTGGTACCGATTGACAGTGAGCACAATGCGATCTTTCAATGCCTGCCCGCCGATGAGGGCGCGCGCAAGGGCGTTCGCAGACTGATCCTGACCGCTTCGGGCGGTCCGTTTCTCGATACGCCGGTCGAAGCGCTGGCCACAATGACGCCCGATGAGGCCTGCGCCCACCCGAAGTGGCGCATGGGACGCAAGATTTCCGTGGATTCGGCCACGATGATGAACAAGGGGTTGGAGATCATTGAAGCCTGCTGGCTGTTCGACATGCCGCCCGAGCGTGTGGATGTGATGGTGCATCCACAGAGCATCGTGCACTCCATGGTCGAGTACACGGATGGCTCGGTGCTCGCGCAGCTGGGCTGCCCGGACATGCGCACCCCGATTGCGCATGCGCTGGGCTGGCCGCAGCGCATCCGCTCCGGCGCACCCTGGCTGGACCTGGCCACGGCCGGTCCGCTGGAGTTTCGCACCGCCGATACGGATCGCTTCCCCTGTCTGCGCCTGGCCCGTGAGGCGGCGCGAACCGGGGGTACGCATCCGGCTGTACTCAATGCGGCGAATGAGGCGGCCGTGGCGGCCTTCCTCGAGGGTCGGGCGGTCTTTACCGATATTCCGGGCGTGGTCGAACAGGTGCTCGAGGCGACCCCTGCCCGTGAAGTCGAGTCCCTGGAACAGATTCTTGCCGTCGATGCTGCCGCCCGGCATGCGGCGGTCGCAATCATCGACGCCCTGCCCGGAGCCCGCGCGTGAGCTTGCTGGTTTCCGTGTTCGCCTTTCTGCTGGCGATCGGCGTGCTCGTGGCGGTTCACGAGTACGGCCACTTCTGGGTGGCGCGCAAACTTGGTTTCAAGGTCGAGCGTTTCTCCATCGGCTTCGGCCGGCCGTTGCTGAAGTGGCATGGGCGTGACGCCGATCGCACCGAATACTGGTTGTCTGCCGTGCCACTGGGCGGCTATGTGAAGATGCTCGACGAGCGTGAAGGCCCGATCGCACCCGAGGACCAGGGCCGCGCGTTCACTCATCGGCCGGTACCGGCACGCATCGCAGTGCTGCTGGCCGGAGCAGGCGCGAACTTCGCTTTTGCAGTGGTCGCTTTCTGGCTGATGTTCATGATCGGCGTGCCGGGCGTGACGCCGGTGATCGGCCCGGTGGCCGATGATTCGCCCGCGCAACGCGCCGGCCTGCGTGATAACGAGCAGATTCTCGAAGTCGGCGGTGTGCGCACGCCGACCTGGGAATCGGCCGTGCTGGCAATGCTTGACGATATGCTCGGCGATGGCGTAATCCGACTCACCGTCGCCGCGGATGCCCAGGCACCCTCGCGTGTCGTGGAAATCGACGTCGCGGGCCGCGAATCGGCGCTGACCGAGCCTGGCGCGCTGCTCACCGGGTTGGGCATTGCGCCCTGGTCCCCCGAGGTTCCAGCCGTGCTTGGCGATATCAGCCCGGGAGGCTCCGCGCAGCGCGCCGATCTGCGCGACGGTGATGAAATCATCGCCGCGGAAGGCCACTCCATCGGCAGCTGGGGCGATTGGGTCGAATTTGTTCGCGCCCGTCCCGACAGTCGCGTCGAGGTCGAGTATTGGCGTAACGAGAGCCCTGGACGGGTGGTGCTGGATATCGACAGCGTCATCGAAGACGGTCAGGTCATAGGGCGCATCGGTGCCGGAGTCAACCTTGACCGCGCCCGCGGACTCGCGGAGCATCTGCGCGCCGAACAGCGATTCGGCCCGGTGGCAGCACTCGGTCAGGGGGCGGTGCGTACCTGGGACATGACGGCGTTGACGCTGCGCATGCTCGGTCGCATGGTCACCGGTGACGTGTCGGTGAAGAACATCAGCGGACCGATCAGCATCGGTCAGTACGCGGGATTCAGCCTCGTGCTCGGGGCCAGTTCGTTTCTGAATTTCCTGGCGATCGTGAGTATCAGCCTGGGGATTCTCAATCTGCTGCCGATTCCGATGCTCGACGGTGGTCAGATCGTCTACCAGCTGGTGGAATGGGTGAAGGGCAGCCCGCTGTCGGAGCGCACCTTGCTGGTGTGTCAGCAGTTCGGACTGGGTGCGCTGCTCGTGATCATGAGTTTCGCTTTTTACAATGACATCATGAGACTTTTGGGTTGAATCGATCGATGAGAGCTTCCCGGCAGGCCGCCTGCGCATTGGTATGCGCGCTCACGCTGGTTGTGGCGTCACCGGCTGTGGCGCAGCGCGACGAGTTTACCGTGCGTAATTTCCGCGTCGAGGGCCTGCAGCGCATCGCCGAGGGCACCGTGTACAACTATCTGCCGATCAATATCGGCGATACCGTGAACCCGCAGCGGGTACGCGAAGCCATTCGGGCGGTATTCGCCACCGGCTTCTTTCGTGACGTCGAGTTGCGTCGCGACGGCGATACCCTGGTCATTGCGGTGCAGGAACGCCCGTCGATCCAGTCGTTTACGATCGATGGCAACAAGGACATCAAAACCGATGACCTGATGACATCGCTCTCGGGCGTCGGCATGCGCACCGGCCGGACCTTCGATCGTGCGATCCTCGACGAGGTGACGCAGTTTCTGACCGAGCAGTACTACAGCCGCGGCAAGTACGGCGTCATCGTGGACACCGAGGTGGAGGAGCTGCCTGACAACCAGGTCGCCATCGCGATCAATATCGTCGAAGGCCAGCGCGCGCGTATCCGTCAGATCAATATCGTCGGCAATAACACCTACACGGACAAGGAACTGCGCAAGCAGTTCGAGCTGTCCATGCCGCGCTGGGATTCGTGGTTCCGCCAGAACGATCGCTATGCGCGCGAGACTCTGCAGGGCGACCTGGAGACCCTGCGTTCGTATTACATGGATCGCGGCTACGCAGATTTCCAGATCGAATCCACGCAGGTGGCCATCTCGCCCGACAAGAAGGACATGTTCATCACCATCAACATCAATGAGGGTGACCGCTACACCATTTCCGAGGTGCGTCTGGCCGGGCAGCTGCCGGTGGACGAAAGCCAGTTGCTGCCGCTGGTACTGATCCGCGAGGGACAGACTTTCTCCCAGCGTCTGCTCAACCAGACCGCGGAACTGATCGGTTTCAGGTTGGGCGCCGATGGCTATGCCTTCGCGGAAATCAACCCGGTGCCGGAACTTGATCGTGAAGCCCGCCAGGCAAGCGTCACGGTGTACATCGAGCCGCGCAATCGCGTGTACGTGCGCCGGATCAATTTCGAGGGCACCGACCGGGTCAATGACGAGGTGTTCCGCCGCGAGATGCGTCAGATCGAGGGCAGCTACCTGTCCAACATCGATGTCGAGCGCTCGAAAGTGCGCCTGCAGCGTCTGCCGTTCATCGACGAGGTCGACTCCGAAACGGTGCCCGTGGCCGGTTCACCCGATGAGGTCGATCTGAATTTCGATATCGAGTACGGTCTGCCTGGCCAGTTCGGCGGTGGTCTTGGGTATTCTGCGAGCCAGCGGCTGATCCTCTCGGGCAACTTCGTTCACAGCAATTTCCGCGGCACCGGACAGCGCGTCGCCGCCGAGATCAACAGCGGTCGCTTCAGCGACATCTACAGCCTCTCGCACACCGATCCCTACACCAACATCGATGGCGTGAGCCGCACGGTGTCTGTTTCGTATCGCGATATCGTCCAGTTCACCTCCCAGGCTTCGGATTTTTCCACCAAGACCTTGAGCTCGGCGCTCGAATACGCCTATCCGATCACCGAGTTCCAGTCGCTGCGGGTGGGCCTGGTGTGGCAGCGCGCGGAACTGCTCTCAGACAACTTCAGTACGCTGCAGGCCCAGCAGTGGGTGCGCAACAATGGCAACCCTTTCGAAAGCCAGGTCAGTGAACAGCTGACCCTCTTCGGCACCAAGTTCGATGCCATCGAACTGATTGCCGGATGGGGCTATGACAGCCGTAACCGCGCGCTGTTTGCGGATCGTGGCGCCCGCCACCGGTTCAGTCTGGGCTATACGGTCCCTGGCAGCGATGTCGAGTACGCCACGGCGAACTATGAAGGCACGCAGTACCTTCGACTGGGTCGTTGGCTGAACATGCGCCTGAATCTGGACCTGGGTTACGGTCAGGCGCTAGGCAGTACCACCTCCGTGCCGCCGTTCAAGAATTTCTTTGCCGGCGGACCGGGAACCGTGCGTGGCTACCGCGAGAGCCGGCTGGGCCCGGTTGACAGCTTCGGCAATCCCTATGGCGGCAACATGCTGGTCGCAGGGCAGGCCGAGGTGATCCTGCCGATGCCGGACACCTGGCGCAATCGCGCCCGGTTCGTGCTGTTTTATGACATTGGCAATGTCTTCTCGACTGAAGGTGTGGAATTCCGTGATCCTTCGGGCAACCCTATCGAATACCGTTACGATTATGCTAAGTTGAAGCACTCTGTGGGTATCGGTGCCGAGTGGCTCGCACCGCTGGGCATCTTCCGGTTCAGTTATTCCATCCCGTTGAACGCCTATGATGGCGATTCCCGATTATTCCAGGATCAGACCGAGCGCTTTCAGTTCACGATCGGCTCGGCGTTTTGAGGTTGTACAAATGAAAAGCGTAAACAAGATGCACTGGCTGGCGATGCTCGCGGTGGTTGCTTTCGCAGGCTCCGCGCCGGCGACGGTCCAGGCTGAAGTCAAGGTGGGTGTGGTCAATATGGCCCAGCTGCTCGACCAGGCGCCGCAGGCGCGTGCCGTGATCGAGGCCCTGCAGGATGAATTTGCCCCGCGGCAGCGCGATGTGGTGTCGCGCACCAACGAGCTGCGTGAACTCGAGGAGCGCTTCGAGCGCGACGTCGCTGTGCTGGGCGATGACGAGCGTCGCAACATGGAGCGGCAGTTGCGCGACGGTCAGCGTGATCTGCAGCGTCGTCAGAACGAGTTCGTCGAGGATCTGAACCTGCGGCGTAACGAAGAACTCGGCAAACTGCAGCGCTCGCTGATGGAGGAGATCCAGGCCTACGCCCGTCGTGCCAACTACGATCTCATCGTCGGTGAGGGCGTGCTTTATGCCAGCACGGCGGTCGATATCACGCCCAATATCCTGCAGGGACTGGAAGCGAACTTCCGCAGCAGCAGTCGCTGACCGACGATCGGCGGACGCTGGAGATGAGCGAGCGCCCGGCCGACGGCCCGCTGTCACTGGGCGAGCTGGCTGTGCGGCTGGGGTGTGAACTCGATGGTGACCCGGATGCCCAGGTCACCGCCGTGGCCACGCTGCAGGATGCGGCGCCCGGGCACTTGAGTTTTTTTGCCAACACCGCCTACCGACGCGCGCTTGCCGGTACCGCCGCCACCGCCGTGGTCGTCTCGCCCGAGCATGCGGCCGAATGTCCGGTGGCCTGCCTCATCCATCCCAACCCGTATGCTACCTACGCGCGCGCGGCAGCCCTGCTGCACCCGCCGCAGCGTTATCCTGCCGGCGTGCATGCCTCAGCAGTGATCGAGCCCGACGCGCAGATCGACGGGTCTGCCAGCATCGGGCCCCAGGTGTTCATCGAGTCCGGCGTGCGTGTTGGCGCAGGTGCGCGTATCGGCCCCGGGTGCGTGAT
>JBGTIC010000494.1:0-5331 GCA_041745895.1 Gammaproteobacteria bacterium | reverse complement strand
GCGCTGCAGCCGCCCGCCGACGGGCCCTAACCGTCGCAGCTGGGGTTGCGACCCTGGCTCTGGGCTTCGCGGTAGAGCTGCATGGCCTGCGGCAGGCGGTTGTTCAGCTGCCGGATTCGCTCGGTGCCCGAAGGGTGCGTGGACAGAAAGCTCGGCGGACCGCCGCGACCGCTGGCCTCGGCCATGTTCTGCCACAGCTTCACGGACGACGCCGGGTTGAAGCCGGCGCGCGCCATGTAGTCCAGACCCAGCAGGTCGGCCTCGGTTTCCTGGGCACGATCGAAGGGCAACAGCACGCCCACCTGGGCACCCAGACCCAGCAGGGCGGCAGTCTGCTGCGTACCGCTGGCCGCGCCCAGCACGTTGACGGCAAAGCCGGTTGCCTGGTGGCGGGACACGCGCTCGGCGCCGTGGCGCGCGGTCACGTGGGCGATTTCGTGGCCGATGACCGCGGCCAGCTGGTGCTGGTCTTCGGCCACGCGGGTCATGCCCTCGAAGACACCGATAAAGCCGCCGGGCAGGGCGAAGGCATTGATCGAATCCTCCGCGAACACGGTCGACTCCCAGGTGCTCGGCGCGTGGGCCTCCTGCAGTTCGACGATGATGGCCTCGGTAATGCAGTTGATTCGCGTGACCATGGCGCGGTTGCGCGACAGCGGCATCTCGGATTGCATCTGGCGATAGGATTGCTGGCCCATCCGGTTGATGTCGCTGTCGGAGATCAGGATCAACTGGGAGCGCCCGGTGGGCGAGGCGGCACACGCGGCAACGAGGGCTGTGGCGGCGGCAAGCAGCATGAATCTCTTGAACATCGCAGAACTCCGCAGATCCGGCAGACAATCGATTATAGGGCAGCTTTCGAGGCCAGGGCAGGGCCAGCCGCTCTGCTACACTGCGGTCGTGCCCACGCCCTGGTCGCTCAACATTCGGACCTGCCAGACAGCCGATGGTTTCAGCTGGCATCGGGCCGCTTGCAGCGCACTGGTTATTGGAGACTGGCACATTGGATGACCGGCGGCCCTTCCTCAGCGAGCTGATCGACGCGCTGCGCCGGAGCCTGGACGACACCTTCAACGTTTTCGGCACCAGCGAAGCGGCGCTCGAGAACCTGCTTGCCGTGGGTCTGACCCAGCTGCTGGTGTCCCTGATCCTCATCACGATCTTCATGACCGCCTACCTGGTGGTCCGCAAGATCCTCGATGCCGTGCTCTCCCGCCTCGGATGGAGCGCTCAGCTCAAAGGGCCGCTCGTCGTTGGCCTGCGCTTTGCGTTCTTTCTGCTGACCTCACTGGCCATCATGGCCCAGATGGGCGTAGCGCCCGAACTGCTGGTCGCCGTAGCACGCGCCGCGGTGATCGCGCTGCTGTTTTACGTCGCCTGGGCGCTGGTCACGCGCGTGCTGTTGACGCTGCTGGATCGATACGATCTCGATCGCTCGATCGAGCAGCTGCTGCGCAATGTGGTTTCAGTGGTCATCGTCGCGATTGGCGTGGTGACCGTGCTCTCGCAGTTCGGGGTCGACATCCTGGCGGTCGTGGCGGGCCTGGGCATCGTCGGGCTGGCCGTAGGGTTCGCCGCACAGTCCACGCTGTCGAATTTCATAGCCGGCATCACGCTGCTGATCGAGCGGCCGTTTCGTATCGGTGACTGGGTCAGGATCAACGACCAGGAAGGCAAAGTGATGCGCATCGCGCTGCGTACGACGTGGCTGCGCACGCGCGATAACATATTCACGATGATCCCCAATGACAGTGTGGCCTCCGCCGACATCCTCAATTACAGCACCGAGGGCCCCGTGCGAATTCGCATTCCGGTGGGCATCGCCTACAAGGAATCCATCAAGGCGGCACGTGCGGCGATCATGCCAGTGCTCGAAGCGCACGAACGGGTATTGGATGTGGAGGGCATGCAGCCGCGCGTCGTGGCCACCGAGCTGGGCGACTCGTCGGTGAATCTGGTGGCGCTCTACTGGGTCGCCCCGGAGCACTTCGACGTCCAGCCAGGGATCAGTGCGCAATTGCTGGAAGGCATCAAGGAGGCGCTCGATGCTGCCGGCATCGAGATTCCGTTCCCGCACCTGCAGCTGTTCATCGATGACGCAAAAGGCCTCAAGCCGGTGCTCCAGCCGCTCTACCCGGCGACCAGGGCGGAACCCTAGGCCATGCGTCTCGCCGGCATGGAACTTATTGCCATCGTCTCTGCACTGGCGCTGATCGAGTACCTGTACTTCGCCTACCAGGTTGGCAGGGCGCGCGTACGTTTCGGGGTCCCGGCACCGAAAACCGCCGGACACCCCGAGTTCGAACGCTATTTCCGCGTGCAGCAGAACACCCTCGAGCAGCTCGTGGTGTTCCTGCCGGCGGTATGGATGGCCGGCTGGTATGCCGATGTGAATGCCGCGGCGATCCTGGGCCTGGGATTCGTGCTGGGCCGGGCCATGTATTACGTCGCCTATGTGCGCGACCCGGCGCGCCGCGGTCCGGGTTTCGCGCTGAGTCTTGCAGCGAACGCGGTGCTGGTGATCACCGCGATGGTCGGTGCGTTGGCCTCATTGCTGCCGATGTGAAAAGACCGCAGACCGCCGCTGCGGCTTCAGCGCGTCAGCCGGTCGCGCAGCGCGCCGGCGGCGATGGCATCGACGGCCTGCTGCCATAAGGCAGTGGCACGGTGCGCCAGACGCTCCGGCAGCTTGCGCTTTATGCGGTAGTGCACCAGCAGCAGCTCATGGTCGCGCGCAGCCTTCATCAGGTAGTCGTCGCTGGTGCCGATCTCATCCACGAGCTTGAGTTCCAGTGCCCGGGTGCCGTACCACGCTTCGCCGGTAGCTACAGCCTCGACGTCAAGCATTTCGCGATGGCGGGAGACCTCGTCCTTGAACAGACGGTGGACTTCTTCGAGGTCTTCGCGCAACTTCTCGCGATCCTCATCGGTGTTCTCGCCGAACAGCGTCAGCGTGCGCTTGTAGCGCCCCGCCGTGACCTGCTCGAAATCCACGCCGCGGCGCTCCAGCCAGCGATGGAAGTTCGGCAACTGTGCAATCACGCCGATCGAGCCCAAAATCGCAAAGGGTGCGGCGATGATGCGATCGGCGACGGAGGCCATCAGATAGCCGCCGCTGGCCGCGACCTTGTCCACGGCCACTGTCAGATCGACACCGGCGGCTTTCAGGCGCGCCAGCTGCGAGGCGGCCAGGCCATGCTCGTGCACGGTGCCACCGGCGTTCTCCAGGCGCAGCAGCACTCGGTCGCCCTCACCTGCCGCGCCCAGCACAGCGGAGACTTCCTCGCGCAGGCTTGCAGTCGCCGTGGCGCGCAGGTCGCCGCGAAAGTCGAGGACAAAAATCCGCGGGCCTGAGGCACCTGCCTTCAGGCGGGCTTTCTCCTCGGCGCGCCGGGCCTTGTTCGCCTTTTTCCACTGGTCCTTGCTCAAGGCCGCGCGCCGGATCGCCAGCGTCATGCGCTCATAACGGTCGTTGAGGCGCTCGACGGTGAGTTCAGGCTCCGCGTGCTGGCGCCGGGCCATGCCGATGATGACGCCTGACACGACAAGCACCGCGGCAGCCAGCGTCAGAATCTTGGCCAGAAAAAGACCGTACTCGGCAAGCATTGCAGTCATGGCGCGGGATTTCGCTCAGCGTTCGTTGGCGGCCGCGGCCAGACCGACGTTGTTTTGCTCGAACACGCGGTCGGCGCGATAGCTCGAACGCACCAGCGGGCCGGAGACGACTTCCATGAAACCACGCGCAAGCCCCCACTCGCGATACAGCGCGAACTGCTCCGGTGTGACGTAGCGTTCCACCGGCAGGTGGTTGGCCGTGGGCCGCAGGTACTGACCGAAAGTGAGGATATCCACGCACGCCGCTCGCAGATCGTCCATGGTGGCGGCGATCTCCGCGTCGGTCTCGCCCAGGCCCACCATCACGCTGGTCTTGGTCAGCACGTCCGGACGATGGCGCTTGGCGTGCGCAAGGACATCCAGCGTCTGGTCATAGCCTGCGCGTGGGTCTCGCACCGGGTGGGTCATGCGGCGCACGGTCTCGACGTTCTGGGCGAAGACTTCAAGGCCTGAATCGAGCACGGTCTCCACGCACTCGTGGCGACCGGCGAAGTCCGGCGTCAGGGCCTCGACAGCCGTGTCGGGATTGCGCGCCTTGATGGCGCGCACGCACAGGGCGTAATGGGCTGCACCGCCATCGGGCAGATCATCACGGTCGACCGAGGTCAGCACCACGTACTTCAGGCGCATCAGCTCGACCGACCGCGCAGCATGCTCGGGCTCGTCGGGGTCGAGCCAGCCACGGGGGTTGCCGGTGTCCACCGCGCAAAACTGGCAGGCGCGCGTGCACACCGAACCCATCAGCATCAGCGTGGCCGTGCCATTGTTCCAGCACTCGCCGATGTTCGGACACATCGACTCTTCGCAGACCGTGGCCAGACGGTGTTCGCGCACGATGTCGGAGACCTCGCGAAACACCCGGCCTGAGGGCATCGGTGCGCGCAGCCACGGCGGTTTGCGGCCGCGCACCACGGGCTCGCGGTCGGCACGCTGCTTCACACCGTTCTTGATGGCCGTATGGCCCTGCTCGGTGCGAAACTTGCTGCCGCTGACGATGACCGGAATACCGCGAAACTCTGCCACTGTGGAAATGAACCTCGGGGGCCCTGCTGAGGCGCCGATTGTCTCATGCGCAGGGGCAGGCGCCCAAGTTCGCGGGCCGGCCCGCCTCAGCGCGGGGCAAAAAAATCCCGGCGCGAGGCCGGGATCAAGTCAGGGTATTGCACACTTCAGGGGGATCGAAAATCTGCGGTCTGGTGAGCGCCTTTCAGTGCAGCCGGGACCAGTCGATGAGCTTCACCTGCCCCGCCTCACAGGCCAGGTTGCGCGCCAGCAGGCGCTCAATGTCGCGGGGATCGACGGCCGGGGCGACCGGCTGGTTCACTTCCACGACGCCGCTGTACTCGCGGACCCGGCGCCGTCCGGCGGTGTCCGCCAGCAGAAACTGCATGTAGTACTTCGCGCTCACAGTTGAAGACTATTCCCGGCGCGCCCGGCCGTGCCGTGAGCCATTGCACAGTTTCTGCAGACCGGCGCGCGTCTCGCGCTGCTATGCTTGGGGGCCGATTTGCAACGATACCCTGGAGCCATGCGTTACCTGCCTGTGTACCTGCTGTTGGTGTTCTGCCCCGTGCCCGGTTCAGCGCCGCTGGCGGCCGATGATGTTCGCGATACCCTGTTCGTCGCCGCTGAATCCGCGCGCACGAGGGCGCAGGAGGCGCGCGCCGCACTGCTCGCCCCCGAGAGCTTCGACGCCGGGGAGACCGCCCTGGCGCG
>JBGTIC010000493.1:0-4561 GCA_041745895.1 Gammaproteobacteria bacterium | reverse complement strand
CCGCCGCCTACAGCGATCTGCATGTCAGCGGCCTCAACCCGGCAGGCAATGCGAGCCTGGCGGACTGGTCGTTCGTCGCCGGACGCTTTCGCATCGCCCAGGCGCGCCGACCGGCGGTTCCCGCGGCCTGAGCGCCGCGCTTGCGTTCGTGGTGGTCAGGCGTATGATCCGCGCTCGAGTCGCCCCTTCGTTTCAGTGATCTGCCGATGACCCGCTCCACCCTGGACGTCGAGCTGCATGTGCCGCTGCAGGCCCAGCCCGATGACACCACCTGCGGGCCGACCTGCCTGCACGCCATCTACCAGTTTCATGGCGACGATGTGCCGCTGGATCAGGTCCTGAACGAAACCCATCGACTCGACAGTGGCGGCACGCTCGACGTATTCCTGGCCAACCACGCGCTGCGCCGCGGCTACCAGGCGACGATCTACACTTACAATCTGAATGTCTTCGACCCTACGTGGTTCAAGGGCCCCCATTCAGAGATTGCGCGGCGCCTGATTGCGCAGGCCGAGTTCAAGAAGGACCGCAGGCTCAAGATCGCCACGCGCGGGTACGTGGAGTTTCTGGCGCTTGGTGGTGAGCTGCGCTTCGAGGACCTCACCCCGGGGCTTCTGCGCGGGCTGCTGCGCCAGAAACTGCCCATCCTCACGGGTCTGTCATCGACGTGCCTGTACCGCGATGCCCGCGAGTACGGGGACAACGACGACCCTGACGACATCCGTGGAGAGCCGGCCGGTCACTTCGTCCTGCTGGTGGGCTACCACCGTGAGCAGCGCTCGGTGGTGGTGGCCGACCCGATGCTGCCCAACCCGGTGGCTGCCACCCAGCGCTATGAGGTGAGCATCGATCGGCTGATCTGCAGTATCCTGCTGGGCATTCTGACCTACGACGCCAACCTGCTGGTCATACGGCCGGCCCCTCACCGCAGACACTGACCACACATGACACCTACACGGGCACGGCGACCACGATGAATATCCTCTTTGTCGTCACGCGCGCCGAGGACTGGCCGCTGGATGTCCCCGGCGTACAGGTGGTACCGGCGCGTGCCTACCTGACGGATCCTGGCTACAGCGAGGATCGCAGCGCGCGAGTGTTCAACCTGTGCAAGTCCTACCGCTACCAGAGCGTGGGTTACTACGTCTCACTGCTGGCCGCGGCCCGCGGTCACCGTCCACGGCCCAGCGTGACCGCGATGCAGGACATGCGCTCGCAGCGCGTCGTGCGCCTGCTTTCGGGCGAAATAGACGAGCAGATCCGACGCTCACTTGCTCACCTGCAATCGCAGAGCTTCGTCGTGAGCATCTATTTTGGCCGCAACGTCACCGCTCGCTACAACGCGCTGGCGGCCAGTCTCTTTGCGCTGTTCGAGGCGCCACTGCTGCGCGCCGAGTTTGAACGCCGGGGTGAGGAGTGGCAGCTGCGGGGCGTACGCCCGATTGCTGCCTCAGACATTCCCGAGCATCATCGAGACTTCGTGGTGGACGCCGCCACGCAGTATTTCGCCGGTGGCGGGCCACGCTATAGGCGCAAGAGCACCACGCGCTACGATCTTGCGATCCTGCATAACCCGGAGGATCCGGAGCCGCCCTCGGATGCGAAGGCGTTGCAGCATTTTGCGCGCGCGGCCGAGTCGGTAGGACTTTCAACGACGCTGATCACTCGCGATGACATCGGCCGTCTGGCCGAGTTCGACGGCCTGTTCATCCGCGAGACCACAGCGGTCAACCACCACACCTACCGCATCGCACGACGCGCCGAGGCCGAGGGCATGGTCGTCATCGACGACCCCGATTCCATTCTCAAGTGCACCAACAAGGTCTACCTTGCCGAGTTGATGCACCAGCACGATGTTCCCTCGCCGCGCACTCTGATCGTGCATCGAGACAACGCGGCGGAGATTGCGCCCGCACTGGGGCTGCCGGTGGTGCTCAAGGTGCCCGACAGCGCGTTTTCGAAGGGTGTCGTGAAAGTCGACACCGCCGACGAACTCGCCGATGCGGTACAGGCAATGCTCGAGCAGTCCGACCTGGTGGTCGCCCAGGAGTTTTTGCCAACACCCTATGACTGGCGGGTGGGCATCCTCGATCGTCGTCCACTCTACGTGTGCAAGTACTTCATGGCACGCCGTCACTGGCAGATCATCCGTCGCGACAGTGAAGGCAGGGCCCACACGGGCAATGCCAGCACCATCTCCGTGGGCGAAGCACCCGCCGAAGTCGTACGCACGGCGCTCAAGGCGGCCAACCTCATCGGTGACGGACTCTATGGTGTGGATCTCAAGCAGATCGGGCGCAAGTGCTATGTCATAGAGGTCAACGACAATCCGAGTCTCGATGCAGGCGTCGAGGATGCCGTGCTGAAGTCGGCGTTGTATCGCGAGATCATGGGTGTATTCGTCAAACGCATCGAGGAGCGCAAGCGCGCACCCGAACCGTCATGAGCGACCAGCCCTCCCCCCTGTCAGCCTTTGCCGGCTACGGCATCGAAATCGAGTACATGATCGTTGCGCGGCGCAGCCTTGATGTGGCGCCGATCTCCGATCGGCTGATTCACGATGTCGCCGGCAGCTACGTAAGCGAAATCGAACGCGGCCCGCTTGCCTGGTCGAACGAGCTGGTGCTGCATGTCATCGAGCTCAAGACCAATGGACCGGCTGCCTCACTTGCGCCTTTGCCAGCGCACTTCCAGGAGGATGTTCGCCGCATCAATGGCCTGCTTGAGCGCCACGGCGCGCACCTGATGCCCGGTGCGGCTCACCCCTGGATGGACCCGCTGACGCAGACGCGCCTGTGGCCGCATGAATACGATGTGGTCTATGAAGCCTACGACAGGATATTTGGCTGTCGCGGTCACGGCTGGTCGAATCTGCAAAGCGTGCACATCAATCTGCCTTTCGCCAACGACGCGGAGTTCGACCGCCTGCATTCGGCCATCCGCCTGGTGCTGCCGCTGCTGCCGGGATTAGCCGCCAGCTCGCCGTTTCTGGAGGGTCGCTACACCGGCATGATGGATGCACGACTGGAGGCCTACCGCAACAATGCGCGGCAGATCCCGACCATCAGCGGCCAGGTGATTCCCGAGCCGGTCAGCTCACGCGCCGGCTACGAAGCCCAGATTCTCGCACCGATGTATCGGGCCATCGCCGAGCACGACCCCGACGGCGTGTTGCAGCACGAGTGGCTGAACTCGCGCGGTGCGATCGCGCGCTTCGATCGCAACGCCATCGAGATTCGACTGCTGGATGTGCAGGAAGCGCCCGTTGCGGATCTGGCCATCGTTGCAGCAGTGGTGGGTTTGGTGCGCCGGCTTTACAACGGGGCGATCAGCGACGCCAGCAGCCAGCGTGCTGTACCCACCGCAGCGCTGGCCGAGCTTCTGCTTACAGCCATTCGCGAAGGCGAGCAGGCCCTGGTCACGGACAGTCAGCTGCTCGCCTGCCTGGGCCTGCCGGCGAAGCCGCTGACCCTGCAGATGCTGTGGCGAACGCTGCTCGAACACCAGATCACACTGCCGGAAGGTCCGTGGCAGGCGCCGCTGCAGCTGATTCTCGACCAGGGTCCGCTGGCGCGTCGGCTGCTTGCCGCAGCCGGTGAGACGCCCACACCCACGCGGCTTCGCGCCGTGTATCGCGAACTGTGCAGCTGCCTGCAGCATGGCGACGCCTTCGATCCTGAAAGCTGATCGCGCGGTGCAAGGCGCGCATGCCGGCCTGCTGATCACCTGCGAGCATGGCGGCAACCAGGTGCCCGCCCCGTTCGCCCGTCTGTTTCGCAGCCATGCCTCGCTGCTCGACAGTCACCGCGGCATGGACTTCGGCAGCCTGGCACTTGCGCAGACGCTGTCGCGGATGCACGCTGCCCCGAAGGTCACCAGCGATGTCACCCGACTGCTGGTCGATCTGAACCGCTCGCGCAATCACCCGCGCGTGTTCTCGGAGATCACGAGGGCCCTGAGCCGCGACGAGCGCGTCGCACTGCTCGAGCAATACTGGCAGCCGTATCGCACGCGCGTCGATGCCCGGATCGATAGCCTGTTCGCCGACCATCCGGCCATCCTGCACATCTCCTGTCACAGCTTCACACCGGTGCTGGCAGGACAGACTCGACAGACCGACATCGGTCTGCTCTATGACCCGGCACGCCCCTGGGAGCGCGAGCTGTGCGTCGCCTGGCAGCGGATCCTGCTATGCGCGGCACCCTCGCTGCGCGTGCGGCGCAATTATCCCTACGAGGGTCGTAACGACGGTCTGACGCGCACCCTCCGCAGGCGCCTGCCCGACGCGCGCTATGCCGGCATCGAACTGGAAGTCAATCAGGCCATCACGCGCCGACCTGGGCCCCAATGGCGCGCCCTGTGCAGGCAGCTGGGCGAAACCCTGGCCACCCTGCGCGGTTTGCCTGCCGGCGGGCGTCTGGCAGACTAGGGCTTCGCTGGCGTGCCTTCGCACGCATCACGCGCGTCATGCGCAGCATTCCGGGAGTTCCGTGCCGATGATCAGCAGAATCATCCTGTCTTTGTTGCTCGGGGCGTTCACAGCCGGTGGCGCCGCGGGCGA
>JBGTIC010000492.1:0-2952 GCA_041745895.1 Gammaproteobacteria bacterium | reverse complement strand
GCCGGTGATCGCGCCGCCGCGGAAAGCCACGTCCATCGCGGGTTTCAGGCCGCTGCGCGCGGCTTCCGTGGTGCGTACGTTGGCGCGCACCGCGACGAACATGCCGATGTAGCCGGCAAGCCCGGAAAACACGGCGCCGACGACGAAGCCGCCGGCGGTGGGCAGTCCGAGCTGCGGGATCAGGGCGAGCACGATGGTCAGGATGACGCCGACGACGGCGATGGTCGTGTACTGGCGATTCATGTAGGCGGCCGCGCCTTCCTGGATCGCGCGGGCAATTTCCTGCATGCGTTCCGAACCGGCGGGCTGGGCCAGCACCCAGCGTACGGAGTTCACGCCATAGATGATGGCGAGGAGGGCGGCGCCGATCGGCAGCCACAGGGCAAGCTCATAGGACATGCTGAGGTTATCCTTTTTTCGTTATGTTCCGGAGACTTATCCGCGTCCGGAGATCTCTCCGGCGGTGTGCACGCGGGCGCAACTATACCCCACTACGTCGCCAGCGTCAGCCAAGCTTCCGGCGCACCGGCAGGTTCTTCAGAGTGACGTACTGCGGCAGCCCGCGCCGGTAGGGTGGATAGTCTTCGCCCACGATCAGCGGCGCCAGGTAGCGCCGGCAGGCGGCGGTGATGGCGAAGCCGTCGCGGCTGATGAAGCTGCGCGGCAGCATCTTTTCGCGGTTGGCCACACGGGCCAGCGGCGCCACTCCGATGCCCCAGCGATAGGGGCTGTCGGACTTGCGGACGATGGTGGGCATCACGGCGCTTTGACCGTCCAGCGCAAGCTCCACCGCGGCGCGGCCGACCGCATAGGCCTGCTCTGCGTCAACCGCGGAGGCCAGGTGGCGGGCCGAGCGTTGCAGGTAGTCGGCGATCGCGTAGTGATACTTGTAGCCCAGTTCGCGTTTGATCAGCTGGGCCAGCACCTGGCCGACGCCGCCGAGCTGCACATGGCCGAAGGCATCGCGCGTGCCGGCGTCTGCAAGAAAACGCCCGTCCTCGTAGCGTGCCCCCTCCGAGGCTACGATGACGCAGTAATCGTTCTTCTCGACGCAGGCTTGCACACGGGCGAGGAACGCAGCCTCCTTGAAGGCGATCTCCGGGAACAAAATGATCTGCGGCGGCGCATCCCGACCCTCGCCGGCCAGACCGCCTGCTGCAGCGATCCAGCCCGCATGTCGACCCATGACCTCGAGGATGAACACCTTGGTCGAGGTGCGCGCCATGCTGCGCACATCCAGCGCGGCCTCGAGTGTGGATACGGCAATGTACTTCGCCACCGAGCCGAAGCCCGGGCAGGTGTCGGTGATCGGCAGATCGTTGTCCACCGTCTTGGGTACGCCGATACAGGCGATGGGGTGGCCCAGCTGCGTGGACAAAAGGCTTACCTTGTGAGCCGTGTCCATCGAATCGTTGCCGCCGTTATATAGAAAGTAACCGATGTCGTGGGCGCGGAAGACCTCGATAAGCCGCTGGTATTCGGCCGCACTTTCCTCCAGGCCCTTGAGCTTGAAGCGCGCGGTGCCGAAGGCCGCTCCCGGCGTGTGGCGCAGCGCCGAGATCGCGCTGACGGGCTCGCGACTGACGTCGATGAGGTCCTCCTCCAGCGCACCGAGAATGCCGTTGCGGCCCGCGTAGACTCGGCCGATGCGATCACGATGCCGGCGGGCGGTTTCGATGACGCCGCAGGCGGTTGTGTTGATGACAGCGGTGGGTCCGCCGGACTGGGCATAAAAAAGGTTCTTTCGGGCAGTCATGGTGTCCCCGGGCGTGAGGCAGTTGGAGGGGTTTTTGGCAAGGATAGCGAAAGGGCGTGACCCGTGGCATCTCGTGGCACTGGTTTGACGCCCACATCGCCAATCTATAGCCTTTGGCGCCTTGCACGGCCGGCGCAGTTCGTTCGAATCCGCGCCGCAATGGGGATCAATACATGCGTATCGTACTGCTGGGGGCGCCAGGGTCCGGCAAGGGGACCCAGGCGCAGAGACTTATGGCCGAGCGGGGCATCCCGCAGGTGTCGACCGGCGATCTGCTGCGCGCGGCCGTGGCCTCGGGCAGCGATCTGGGCAGGCGCGCCCGCGCGGCCATGGATGCGGGTGAACTGGTCTCCGATGACATCGTGCTGGGCATCATCCGCGAACGCCTCGGCCAGCCAGATACCGGCAAAGGCTTCATTCTCGACGGATTTCCCCGCAACAGCGTGCAGGCACAGGCGCTCGAGACCGTGCTTGCGCAGATCGACCAGCAGCTCGACGCGGCAGTGCTGATGGA
Source organism: Gammaproteobacteria bacterium (assembly GCA_041745895.1). Taxonomy (GTDB): domain Bacteria; phylum Pseudomonadota; class Gammaproteobacteria; order Steroidobacterales; family PWYM01; genus PWYM01. The sequence goes on along the minus strand of JBGTIC010000492.1, from coordinate 682 downwards.
TGTGGATGCGGATGTGCTGATGAAGCGACTGGTGGGTCGTCGAACCTGCTCGAAAACCGGCAAACTGCTGAACATCTTTTTCTCGCCGCCCAGCGAGCTCGATGCCGTGATCGCCGGGGGCGGCGAACTGATCCAGCGTGCCGATGACAACGAGGCGACCATCGGCAATCGGCTCGACGTCTATCGTGCCCAGACCGAACCGCTGGTCGATTTCTATCGCGGGCGCGGCCTGCTGCGCACGGTCAATGCCGAGGGCAGCATCGACGAGGTTTACGTCAGATTGCTTGGCGCCGTAGGCGAATAATCGGCAGGCGCGAGCACAGGTTCGCCCGCACCGGCGTCGCCTAAGCCGCCGCCTCGAGCAACTGATCACCCAGCACGCCGCTGCGCCAGCCCTCGAAAACCCGTCCCTCGCGTACACCGCGTGCAGCAGCCGTGAGTTCGGCGCGCGTGGCCAGTACCTCTGACTCGATGCCCAGCTCCCCGGCAACCTTTCTGGTCAAGGCAGCGAGTCTGGTCAGCCGCGATTTTTCCTCGTCACTCAGCGGCAGCGGGTCGATCTCGTCGGATACGTTGTCGGGCACCTCCGCCAGCACGCTCAACAGCGCCTCGCCGCGACGACGCACCAGCCCTGCCGGCAGGCCCTTCACCTCGGCCATGGCCTGGGGGTCCGCGGGCAGGG
>JBGTIC010000491.1:0-23083 GCA_041745895.1 Gammaproteobacteria bacterium | reverse complement strand
CTGGCCTTCGGCCTGGCGACCGCAGGCCAGCAGGGACTTTACGCGCTGGCGGCTGACACAGATGGCATCGATGGCACCGGCCCGCACGCAGGCGCCCTGTGGAGCCCCGTTCTGTGGGAGCAGGCGCCGAGGCTGGGCCTGGATCTGGCGATGCGACTGGCCGTCCATGACAGCCATGGCGCGCTCGCCGCGCTGAATGCCGCACTCGTGTGCGGTCCCACGGGCACCAACGTCAATGACTTCCGCGCGATCCTCATCTGGCCCCACACCCGGTAATCATGCGCCGGCATCTGCCCGCTGTGACCGGAAGGTGGCCAACACGATGCGGGCGCTGCCGCAGCAGTTGACCGAGTGGTAAATTAGCGCCGCGTGTTCAACCCTGACTTCCGGAGGCCCCGATGCTCAAGCCCGCCCGTGTCCTGCTCGCGCCAGTGGCGTTTTTCCTCGCCGGCTGCGGCATGACAGCCGCGCCGGAGGCGCCGGCCCTGGCCACCAGTGAGCCGGATTTCTGCATCGGCTTCCAGCAGCAACTCAGCCGCGTGCCGTTGCAGGTGGACAACCAGGTCTACGATGACTGGGAGGGGTTCGTGCTTTCCAAGCCGACGGTCGAGCCGTTGGTGACACATCAGATGGCATTTGCCGGTCAGGCGGGCGGCATGGCGGAGGTCGTCTCCTGCAAGCTCAAGGGTCCGGATCATCTGGCCGAGATCCACGGGGAGGCCAACGTCGTGACCCAACTGACCTGCGCCGACTTCAATCGCCAGATCATCGAAGGCCAGGCGACCAAGCTGCGCAATGAGGGCCGCGCTCTGGTGCTGGAGCCTGCCGCACTGGTGTATGCAGCTGATGATCAGGCCACGCGCGGTACGCAATGGCTCGATCCAATGCCCTATCCGGTACTGGCCCAGAACCCCGACGGGACGATCCGGGTCCAGGGCAAGGCGATGCATTCACCGCTGCGCTCGTGGACGCCTGTGCCGCGCAGCTGGAAGGGCATGTTCTACTGCCATCTGATTGCACCCGAGTACGCACGCGCGCTGCTGGCCGGTGAACTCACGCCGCCCGCGGGCTGAGGCTTGGCGCACGCATACGGCTGCGCATACCATGGCATCTTTTCGTGGGTGCACACGCCGTCCCCAGGCGCTAGAGAGATATTTCGAGATGAGTTTTCCACCGCCGCTCGTCGAGCGGCCCCTGCAGCGCATCGATGGCGTGGCGCGCAGCTCCAACAGCTTTCGCAAGCTCCAGGCTCAGCTGCGCGGGCTGGTGGGCAAAGCGATCGCGGACTTCGCGATGATCGAGGCGGGCGACCGGGTCATGGTCTGCCTGTCCGGGGGTAAGGACTCTTACACGCTGCTGGATCTGCTGATCAGCCTGCAGCGGGCAGCCCCCGTGCGCTTCGAGTTGCTGGCCGTGAATCTGGATCAGAAGCAGCCGGACTTTCCCGAGCATGTGCTGCCGGCGTATCTGCAGTCGCTGGGAGTGAACTACCGGATCGTCGAACGCGATACCTACAGTGTCGTGCAGCGCGTGATTCCGGAGGGTCGCACCATGTGCAGCCTGTGTTCGCGTCTGCGGCGCGGCATCCTCTACGGTATTGCCGAAGAGGAGGGCTGTACGAAGATTGCGCTGGGCCACCACCGCGACGATATCGTCGAGACCCTGTTCCTGAACATGTTTCACGGGGCGCAGCTCAAGGCGATGCCCCCGAAGCTGCGCTCGGATGACGGCAAACACATCGTCATCCGGCCGCTGGCGTACTGCGCCGAGCGCGATATTGCCCGTTACGCGCGCGCGCGTGAGTTCCCGATCATTCCCTGCAATCTGTGCGGCTCGCAGGAGAACCTGCAGCGCAAGCACATCAAGCGCATGCTGGCCGACTGGGAACGCGACGATCCGGGTCGTATCGAGCGGCTGTTTCGCAGCCTGCAGAACGTCGTGCCATCCCACCTTGCGGACACCAAGCTGTTCGATTTCAAGGGCCTGTCCTAGGGCCTGGTGCAGTCCTCTCCGGCGTGAGGCCGCTGCCTGACGCAAGTCGCACTTTCCCCAGGCGCTGCTGCACGGCGATCGCGCACTATATATTTTCCATTTTAATCAGAAGGATAGCGCTCCGCGGCGCCGTCGGAGGCTGTGCGCGAGTTCCGCGTATGTCTTGTAACAGTTGACAAGAACACATCTTGTCCATAGTTTAAGAACGCATGAATTCGCCCTCGCAGCCTAGCGGCCCAAGTGTCGCGGGCCAGGGCGTGCCGGGGGAGATAAGGACTCTTGATCCAGAAGGTGCGTGGAAAACAGGCTGGGCAGACCCCGTCAACGGCGACTCAGGGTGATGCCGAGGCGCGGGCGCTCGTTCCCGACAGTGATATCGATATCGACCTGCGCCAGCTGCGTCATTTCCTCGCCGTGGTGGAACAGGGCCATTTCGGTCGCGCCGCCCGCCAGCTCGGCATCAGCAAGCAGGGCGTCAGCCAGAGCATTGCGGCATTGGAAAAGAGCCTGGGCGTGCGTCTGTTCGAGCGCGGCCAGTTCGGTGCCATACCCACGGAGTTTGGTCGTGTCCTGACGCGTCATGCCATGGTCATGCAGGCCGAGGCGCGCAATGCGCGCACCGAGATCGAAGGGCTGCGAAAGGACCATCGCGGCGAGATCACTTTCGCTCTGGGATCATCGTTCTCCGAATTCATCGCCCCGTTGGCCATTGGCCGCTTTACACAGGCCTATCCGCAGGTCGTACTGAAAATTGCCAACGTGCACCCGGCCAACATGCTGCAGCTGCTCGCTGAAGGCGAACTGGATTTCGTGGCCATGGGCGACCTGGGCCAGGCCGACACCGTCAACGTCGAGCGTCAGCCGCTGTTCCAGATGAGCAACAACCTGATCATGGCAGCGAATCATCCGCTTGCGAAGCTCGACCAAGTCACCCTGGAGTCGCTGGTCGAGCACACTTTCGTCGGTGTCTGGCGGCACGATCTGACCGAGCGGACCCTGCGAACGGCATTCGAGGAACCTGGTCTGACGCTGCCGCGCACGCTGGAGTGCGACAACCTGCTGGTCACGCGCGGCCTGCTGCTCGATGAGCAGCACCTTGTGGTCGCCAACCGCTTGTTCTTCGAACGCGAGCTCCGTGCTGGCACTGTCGTTGAGCGCGTCGTGCCCGGATTGAGCTACACCGTGACCTACGTGCTGTTCTACCGTCGCGGCACGATCATCGGTCGCGCCACGCTGGCGCTGATGCGCGAACTGCAGCGCGCGGCCACCGAGCGATTCGGCGACTCGATGCTGCAGATCTGCCCGTGAGCTGTGATCTTGATGATCCGGTCAGCCGCTTTGCGCGAACCAACTAACGGAAGCGATAGATGAACGATATGCCCCAGTCACGACCTCACGCCATCGGCGGTGTCCATGAAGCCTGCTTTGGTGTCCCGGACATCGATGCCGCGATCGCCTACTGGCAGGCTTTCGGCTTTCAGGTCGGGCCGCCGGGGCAGCTGTCTGCTGCGCAGGCGCGCTCACTTTACGGCGTGGACTCGGCACTGGCGTCCGTGCGGCTGCGTCACCAGGCCACGGATCATGGTCTGGTGCGATTGTTGCGCTGGGAGCGGCCGCTGAGCACCGGTATCGGTGTGGCACCCTTGCGCGCGCATGGCAGTCGCTGGGTGGGTCAGTTCACCCGCAACATGCTCGATATCTCCAACCATGCCCGGGTCGCGCTCAAGCAGGGCCAGCCCCTGCTGGAGATCGCGCCAAGCTTCATCGATCTTTCGGCCTACAACCCGGCACTGTTCGGCGGCAAGCCGCCACGTGCTTTCACCGATCCGGTAATTGCAGTACGCGAGTACACGCTGATGCAGCCGCTTTGGCGACAGGCTTTTCTGCAGCGCTTCAACTACGACAGCGCACTGCTGGGCAGCATCGATGACGACGCGATATTGCCGGCGTCGCAGATCGTCAACGCGAGTTTCATGATCGCCAGCGACGATCCGGGTGTGTTCGACTTTTATCGCGATGTCCTGGGACTCAAGGCGTCAGGCGTTCAGGAGGTGCCATGGGAGCAGGCTATGGCCAGTCGCGCGGTGTTCGATCTTCGTGAGGGCGAGTGTCACTGGTGCCACACCTTCGAGGAGCCACGCTCGGGCGCGAGTAACGACACCCGTCGCTCCGGACGGCTGTACCTGTTCCGCTTTCCGAAAAGCTCGGCATTGCCTGATCGACTAGCGGTCTCCCAGCCGGGACACCTGGGTTGCACGCTCTACACCTGGCGGGTGCGTGATGTCGCTGCGATGCACCGGGCCTGTACGGCTGCAGGCTGCGAAAGCAGCGACGTCATGCGCGATGAGTTTGGTATCGAGGCGTTTCGCTGCGTTACACCCGATGGGATGACCTGGATTTTTCAGCAGGCAAGCAGCACCGAAGTGTCGAACATCGGTGTCTGAGGCACGAAACACACGCCCCGACCCCGGGCGCATAGCGATCAATCATGAATCGAGCATTCAAGGAGCAGACATGAGCAAGCAGATGCGTGCGGCGGTCGTCGCCAGCGCCGGCGGACCCGAAACGATCGAGATCAAGAGTATTGCAATCCCGGAACCGGGCCCGGGGCAACTGCGCATTCGCGTGGCCTATGCCTCGTTGAATCCGCTGGACACCCACGCGCGTGCCTTTCGCGTCAAATGGGGTCATCCGGGCTTTCCGTTTGTGCCCGGCTACGAATACGCCGGACGCGTCGATGCCGTGGGCGAGGGTGTCGATGCAGGTCTCATCGGCACGCGTGTGGCCTCGCACTCGGAGTGGGGAGGCAACGGCGAGTTCGCCATTGCGACCGCGGCACGCGTGATTTCTGTGCCCGACGGATACTGCTGGCAGACCGCGGCGAGCTTTTCGACCTGTGTGCCGACCGCCTGGCATCTCGTGCATTCGGCCGGTCAGCTCGCAGCCGGCATGACACTGCTGATGCACTCGGCTGCCGGCGCGGTGGGCTCGATGGTCACGCAGATCGCCAAAGAGGCGGGGGTGACCGTCATCGGCCTGGCGGGCGGTCAGAAGAAGCTCGACTACGCCAGGCAGTTCGGTGCCGATCACCTGGTCGACTACCTCGCCGATGACTGGACCGATCAGGTCAGGGCGCTTACCGATGGTCGCGGTGTCGATGTCGTCATCGACGGCAACGCGGGGCCTGCGAGCGCGAAAAACTATGAGGTCGTCGCCCCCCTGGGCAATGTCATCTACATCGGTGCGATGGCAGGTCAGGCAGCCGAGGTCAATGTGTCGTTGCTGATCGGCAAGTCCTTCAGCGTCACAGGTTTCGTGCAATTCTTTCACCAGGCGCGCACGAAGGGTTCGGAAAACGCCGAGATCGAGCAGAAGCTTTCTTCCGGAAAGTGGAGCATCGCCATAGAGCGCATTTTCGAGCTCGATCAGGTCGCCGAGGCACAGCGGCTGTTCGAGACACGCCAGCTCACCGGCCGATCGCTGATCCGCGTCGGCGGGGAGATCTAGAGGCGTGACGCCGCGCGCGATCATCGCCATGACGCAGGGCTATCCCCGTCGGGTCTGGCTGGTGTGTTTCGGCGCCTATGCGCTGAGCCAGATGGACTTGGCGATGTGGAGCTATGCGCTGCCGTTGATCCGCGCGGAATTCGATCTTTCCCGGACCGCACTGGGCCTGATGACCGGCATCGCGTTCGCCGGCGGTGGCGTGCTGCTGGTCTGGCTGGGTCTGCTCACCGACCGATTCGGCCGGCGCACGATGATGATCGCCGGGACCATTGCCTCGTCAGTCTTCGTCACAGCCCACGCCTTTGCCCTGAACATCGTCATGTTGACCATGCTTCGCGGTGCGAGTATCGCGACCGGGGGGCTGCTGTACCCTGCGACCGGGGCGCTGGTAGCCGAGGAGGCACCCTCGCGGATCCGCGGACTGATGACCGGTCTGCTGCAGGTGGCCTATCCGCTGGGCTGGTTCATGGCCTCGATCATCGCCATCGTCGTGCTCGAACGTTTCGGCTGGCGTGCCATGTTCCTGGCCGGCCTGCTCAGCGTGCCGTTCATCTTCGTGATCAAGCGGCACGTTCGCGAATCCGCGCGATTTTCCCCGTCGAGTACGATGCTCAAGGCCGACCGTCCGGCGCTTTCGAAACTTTTTCTGCCGGGGATCCGTCGCCGGACCATCACGTTGTTCATCGCCCAGTACTTCTTCGTCATCGCCTATGGTGGCGCGTTCATTTTCTCGCCGCTGTATTTTCACGAGTCGCGCGGCTTCAATATCGCCAGCACCGCGTCGCTGGTGGGCCTGAGCAATCTGATCGGCATCCTGGGTTACCTTATGGCCGCGTGGGTAGGCGAGTTCTGGTTGACGCGTCGCACGACCACGGTCATCTGGACCCTGCTTGGCGGGGTGTTTTTCACCATTTTCATCTGGGGCTCGACGACGTACTGGGAGAGCATGCTGGCGTTCTCCGTGATGGCACTGTTTCTGCTCGGCACAGCAGCGGTGAAATTCGCCTACATCGCGGAGATCTTCCCGACCCGGCTGCGTGCGACCGGCATTGCCTTCTGCGGCTCGCTGGCCGTGACGCTGGGCTCGGCAACCGGGCCGGTGATGATCGGCTGGATGGCCGACAACTATGGGTGGGATATCGCGATGTTCATTGGCGGTGCGATACCCCTTTTCGTGGCAGGGCTTCTGTACCTGCTGCTCAAGCCAGTGCCTTCGGGCCTGGAAATCGATGAAGTGCAAAGGAGACTGGCTTGATGAAAGCCTGGCAAGTAATGGCGTTCGGCGGTCTGGACGCCATGGCCTATACAGAGGTCCCTGTCCCCGAGCCGGGGCGCGGTGAGGTGCGTGTGCGCGTGCTCGCCTCGGGAATGAATTTCGCAGAGACGCGCATGCGCGCCGGTACCTATACGGGCCAGCCGGTGCCGTTCCTGCTGGGTATGGAGATGGCCGGTGTGGTGGACGCACTGGGCGCGGACGTAAGGGGCCTGTCGGTGGGTGACGAGGTGTTCGGTCGCGCGCGGGGGGCACATTCGCAGTTCGTCTGCGTGGAGGCCGCTCATCTTTTCAAAAAGCCCGGCGCGTTGAGTTTCGAGCAGGCCGCTGCCATCCCGGTGGGCTGGTTGACGGCCTGGCATGCGCTGCGCACTGTCGCGGCCGGCAAGCCCGGCGACCGCGTACTCATCGAGGCGGTGGCCAGCAGTGTCGGCAGTGCTGCGTTGCAGATCGCCAAGCACCAGGGCTGCTGGGTGGCCGGCACCGCGAGTCGCGACGACAAACTCGCCCGCGCCGCCGAGTATGGTCTGGACGCGGCATACAACTACAAGCGCGAGAACATCGCCGAGCGCATCCTTGCGGATACCGACGGCCACGGTGCTGACATCGGCCTGATGACCATCGGCGAAGAGACCGCCACGATGCTTTTCGACGCGATGGCAATGTGTGGTCGCATCGTCATGTACGGCAGTACCGGTGGTCGACAGGTGTGTTTCAGCCTGAACATCGGAACCCGCAACATCGAGCTGCACTCAATGAGTATTTCGACGAGTCCTCGATTCATGCCGGAGACGATGCGGACCTTCGCCGATGAGGCGCTGCCTCTGTTCGAGTCGGGCGTACTGCGCCCGGTGCTCGACGTGGTGCTGCCTATCGAGGAGCTCAAGCGTGCGCACGAGATGATCGACGAGCGTACGCACTTCGGCAAGATCGTGCTCACGGTGGATCACGCAGCCTGAGCACAGAACAGACATAAAAAATTTTCAAGACTTCTTTGGTGGAGACAACGATGAACGAAAAATATATGCAACGCTGGGCCGGCTCACTGCCGGTCGCGGTGGCGATGGCGCTGGGCAGTGTACAGGCATCAGCGCAGACGGATCCCAGCCGTGGTGCGATCACGGTCGAGGAGATCGTGGTGTCGGCGCAACGACGCGTCGAACCGCTGCAGACGACGCCCGTCACGGTGACCGCGCTGAGTGAAGAGGCGCTCGAGACGCGGCAGGTGACGAACGTCATCGATATCGCCGCGCAGGTGCCCAACCTGCGCATCGATCCGGTGACCGGTGTTGCCAATGCAGCAAAGATTTTCCTTCGCGGCGTGGGTGAAGACCAGAGCGGTCCCAACACCGACAGCGCCATCGGCCTGTACGTCGACGATGTCTATTATCCGCGCACACTCGGAGCGCTGTTCGACTTCCTGGACGTGGAGCGCGTGGAGGTCCTGCGCGGTCCGCAGGGCACGCTATATGGCCGCAACACACCCGGCGGGGCGGTGAAGCTCATCACCCGCGGGGCGAGCGAGGAGTTTCGCGGCCGGGCCGACGTGACGATCGGCAATTACAGTCGTCGCCAGTTCCGCGCCGCTGTGAGCGGCCCGCTCACGGATACGCTCGGGGGCGCGATCAGTGCCCTGAAGAACGAGCGCGACGGTACATCCTTCAGTACAACGCTCGGACGCGACGTCAATCGCAAGGACGTCGAGGCGATTCGCGGCAGCCTCGTGTTCACGCCCTCCGATGCGCTGAACATGCGACTGAGCTATGACTGGATGAACGACGAGACCGAGTCTTACCTGCCGACCAGCATCCTCGGTGGGTTCCCCGATGATCTGCTGGTGACTGACTCGGGTGAAGAACCCACGGCCCGGCTGATCCAGCGCGGTGCCTCGCTCAACGTGAGCTACGATTTCGGCGGGTTCGAGCTACAGTCCATCACCGCCTACCGGGCGCTTGAGCAAAGCGCCTTCCTGGATAACGATGGCCGCGCCGCGCGCGTGCTGGCGTTCGAGTTCGAGGCCGACCAGGATCAGTTCAGTCAGGAACTGCTGCTGACCGCCGAGTGGGATGCCTTCCAGGTGCTGGGTGGCGCCTATTACTTCACCGAGACCAACGACTACTCGGCGGTGAATTATTTTCTTGCCAATGTGACGCCTGGCGCATTCAACCAGGAAACCGACAGCATCGCGCTGTTCGGCACCGTGGGCTGGTCGATCACCGATGCTCTGAGTCTCTCGGTGGGCGCACGCTGGACCCGCGACAAGAAGGACTGGCAGGACACCTACCCGGGGCTGGGTCTGAACTTCACCAACGACGAGTCCTGGAACTCGTTTACCCCGCGCGTGACGATGGACTACCAGCTCAGTGGCGCTACCATGGTGTTCGCCTCGTACGCTGCCGGCTACAAGGCCGGGGGCTTCAATCGCAGCACCAATGCGACGGTCGCCACGACGCCTTACGACGAGGAGGAGGTCACGACCTGGGAGTTGGGCATCAAGACCGATCTTTATGACCGGCGTCTGCGCCTGAACGCGACCGCGTTCTACAACGACTACGAGAACCTTCAGCTCTCGGCCTTCGATCCCGCCACCAACATCAGCCGTCGCTTCAACGCCGCGCAGGCCACCACCCAGGGTGTTGAACTCGAAGTCTCGGCCGTGCCGGTGGAAGGCCTTCAGACCTTCCTGACGATCGGCTACCTGGATGCCGGCTATGACGAGTTCTTCGACAATGTCGGTGGTGTGCTCACGGACGTATCGGACCGCAAGCTAAAGGGCGCACCGCGCTGGACACTGGCCGGTGGCGCAAGCTATCTGTTCCCGGTTACGGATATGGGCGACTTCCGCTTGAGCGCGGATTTCAACAATCGCAGTGAAGTGTTCCAGAACGTCGCAAACACCCCTGTGGTGGCGACGCCGACGATCACGCTCTGGAATGCCGCGTTCAGCTGGACGTCTCCCGACGAGCGCTGGCGGGCGACGCTGGGCGGCAAGAACCTTTCAAACAAGCAGTACTTTGGTGCGGCGCTGTACATCGCCAATCTCGCGGAGGTGGTCTATCCGGCCGAACCGCGGACCTGGACGCTCAGCCTGCGCTATGACTTCTGACCAGGGTTCAACGACCAAGTAGCTTCCGGCTGGAGGGATTCGGCTAGGGGGGCACCTGGGGCCGCCGGCGTTTATTCGCCGGCGGCTTTTTTGTCGACGTCACTGCCGCTGTCCCTACAGTTTCCGCGATGATGGCCGAGCCGCGCTCGAGCAGAAACTCGCGAAACGTCGCCGCGACCGGTGAGAGGGTCTTGTGCTTCAGGTGCATGACATACCAGTCGCGTACGATTGGCAGACCGCTGACGTTCAGCACGACGAGGCGTCCGGTTGCAAGCTCCAGCCCGACGGTGTGGGCCGAGATCAGGCTGATGCCCATGCCGGCGATCACGGCCTGCTTGATGGTCTCATTGCTGCTGATCTCCATGCTGGCCGAGTACTCGATGCCGTTCGCGCTGCACAGCTTTTCCATGGCCGCCCGGGTTCCTGAACCGGGTTCGCGGATCAGGAAATTCTCCTGCTGGAGACGCGCAAGCGGTATGCGTGTGCGCTGAGCCAGTGGATGGCCTGGCGCGGCGATCACCACCAGCGGGTGGGGGGCGAACGACGCCGCAATGGTTTCGAGCTCCCGGGGCGGTCGTCCCATGATCAGCAGGTCGGTTTCGTTGTCGGCCATCTGCCGGATCATCTGCTCGCGATTGCCGATGGTGAAACGGATGGTGATGTCCGGGTAGCGTTGGCTGAACTCCGCCAGCAGCGACGGCGTGAAGTATTTCGCTGTGCTGACAGCGCCGAGCTTGAGCAAGCCACGCTTGAGCCCGAGCATGGCGTCGAGTACTTCCTGGGTCTGCTGCAGCTGGAGCTGGATCTCGGCGCAGCCGCGTGCAAGCTCCACCCCGGCCTCTGTCAGCTGCACCCGTTTGCCCAGGCGTTCGAACAGTGGAAGTCCACAGGCCTGCTCCAGCTCCTTGACCTGCATCGATACCGCCGGCTGTGTCAGGTGGAGTTCGCGGGCTGCCGCGGTGAAACTCAGGCAGCGGGCCACGGTGGCGAACACCCGCAGCTGGCGCAGCGTGACGTTCCTCAGGGTCGCTAGATCATCAGCCATAACTTATGGATAAGCCGCCTACAATTGATTGGTACCTATGTTATCGGATGGCTACGCTGAACGTCGAGCTAACGGGTAATCCCCGGGGGAGAATCGAATGGCATACGGCGAGAGCACACGGGGCACGCAGGACGACCTGGCGAAGCGCTACCAGGCTGGCGTGCTCAAATACACGCAGATGGGCTACTGGGAGCCGGACTACGAGCCGGCAGAAACTGACGTGCTGGCGCTGTTTCGCATCACCCCGCAGGAGGGTGTGGATCCGGAGGAGGCAGCCGCCGCCGTGGCCGGCGAATCGTCAACGGCCACCTGGACGGTGGTGTGGACGGATCGGCTGACGGCCTGCGAAAAGTATCGCGCGAAGGCCTATCGTGTCGACCCCGTGCCAGGGGCGCCGGGGCAGTATTTCGCCTACATCGCCTACGATCTGGATCTCTTTGAAAACGGCTCGATCGCCAACCTGACCGCCTCGATCATCGGCAACGTGTTCGGGTTCAAGGCGCTCAAAGCGCTGCGCCTGGAAGACATGCGGCTGCCGGTGGCCTACGTGAAGACCTTCGACGGTCCGCCCTCAGGGATCGTGGTCGAGCGCGAGCGCCTCGACAAGTTCGGCCGTCCGCTGCTCGGGGCCACGGTCAAGCCCAAGCTTGGATTGTCCGGCAAGAATTATGGTCGCGTCGTCTTTGAGGCCCTGGCCGGTGGCCTGGATTTCACCAAGGACGACGAGAACATCAACAGCCAGCCATTCATGCACTGGCGGGACCGCTTTCTGTACTGCATGGAGGCCGTCAATCGCGCCCAGGCCGTCAGCGGTGAAATAAAGGGCCACTATCTCAACGTCACGGCTGCGACCATGGAGGACATGTACGAACGTGCCGAGCTGGCACGTGAACTGGGCAGTGTGATCATCATGATCGATCTGGTGATCGGCTACACCGCGATCCAGTCGATCTCCAAGTGGGCGAGGCGCAATGACATGATTCTGCACCTGCACCGCGCCGGCCACTCGACCTATACGCGGCAGAAATCCCACGGAGTGTCCTTCCGCGTGATCTCCAAGTGGATGCGCCTGGCGGGTGTCGATCACATCCATGCCGGCACGGTCGTGGGTAAACTCGAAGGGGATCCGTCCACAGTGCGCGGCTTCTACAACGTGCTGCGCGAGGATCACAATCCCGTGGATCTCGAGACCGGACTGCATTTCGAGCAGCACTGGGCGGGGTTGCGAAAAGTCCTGCCAGTGGCCTCCGGTGGCATCCACGCCGGTCAGATGCACCAGCTGCTGACCTACCTGGGCGATGACGTGGTGCTGCAGTTCGGTGGCGGCACCATCGGTCACCCGATGGGCATTTCGGCAGGCGCCACGGCCAATCGTGTCGCGCTGGAGGCGATGGTGCTGGCGCGCAACGAGGGCCGAGATATCTGGAACGAAGGTCCGCAGATCCTCGCCGATGCCGCGCGCCACTGCACGCCGCTGAAGGCGGCCATCGACACCTGGGGGGAGATTACCTTCGACTACGCTTCGACCGATACACCCGACTACGTGCCTACTGCGACGGAGGCCTGATCATCATGAAACTCACCCAAGGCGCGTTTTCCTATCTTCCCGATCTGACCGACGATCAGATCACCGCCCAGGTCGAATACTGCCTGTCGCGCGGCTGGGCGGTGTCCGTTGAGTACACGGATGATCCGCACCCGCGCAATACCTACTGGGACATGTACGGCCTGCCCATGTTCGATCTTCGCGATGCCGCGGGCGTGCTGCAGGAGATCAATGCCTGCCGCGAGACCTATCCGGAGCACTACATCAAGGTCAACGCCTTCGATTCCACGCATGGCTGGGAGGCGCTGCAGCTGTCGTTCATCGTCAACCGGCCGGCAGAGGAGCCCGGTTTTGCCCTGGTGCGTACCGAGACCGCAGGGCGAAATCTGCGCTACACCACCACGGCCTACGCCACCGATCGCCCTGCCGGTCAGCGCTACGCGAAAGGCTAGGGGATGTCGGGCGAGGCCCACGACAGCAAGGTAACGACCGCCGCGGCCGCGAGCACCGCTGGCGATCGGCTCGAGGATGCACCGCTGGATCTCGATGCGCTGTATCGGGAATCCAAAGTGCACGAGGCCATCGATGCGCTGGAGCGCGAGCTCGTGGGCCTTGTGCCGGTGAAGACTCGCGTGGGCGAGATTGCCGCCCTGCTGCTGGTGGAAAAGCTGCGCAGGTCGGTGGGCATGCAGGCCGACGCTCCACCCCTGCACATGAGTTTCACCGGCAATCCCGGCACCGGCAAGACCACCGTGGCCATGCGCATGGCGGCGATCCTGCATAACCTGGACTACGTGCGAAAAGGCCATCTCGTGGCCGTGACGCGCGATGACCTGGTAGGTCAGTACATCGGCCACACCGCGCCGAAAACCAAGGAGGTGCTGAAGAAGGCCATGGGCGGCGTGCTGTTCATCGACGAAGCCTATTATCTTTATCGCCCCGAAAACGAGCGCGATTACGGTCAGGAGGCTATCGAAATTCTGCTGCAGACGATGGAGAACCAGCGTGACGATCTGGTCGTCATCTTCGCCGGCTACCACGACCGCATGGAGCGCTTCTTCTCCTCGAATCCTGGCTTAGGTTCCCGGGTGGCCCATCACATCGACTTTCCCGATTACCAGGAAGATGAGCTTTTAGAGATAGCAGGGCGAATGCTTGCGCAGATGCAATACCGTCTGAGTGACGAGGCTCACGGCGCACTGCGCGAGTACATCACGCTGCGCCGGCAGCAGCCTCACTTCGCCAACGCACGCTCGATTCGAAACGCACTTGATCGTGCGCGTCTGCGCCAGGCCAACCGCCTGTTCCGGGGACGCAGTCGCAGCGTGACCCGCGAGATGCTCGCCACCATCGAGGCCGAAGACATCCTTGCAAGTCGTGTTTTCAATGCACGTGTGGACGACGGCTGAGCCAGGGTCGGGACAACCGCCATACCGTGAAGATCAAGAATAAGAGGGAGAGCACATGCCAGCGGAAAGAACGACCCTCAGTCGCTTCCTGATCGAGGAACGTCGGCGCTTTCCAGGCGCCAGCGGAGATCTCAACGCCCTGGTGCTGGATATCGCGCTGGTGTGCAAGGCGATTTCCCGGCGGGTGGCCTGTGGCGCACTGGGGGGGATGCTCGGTTCGGTGGACTCGACCAATGTCCAGGGTGAGACGCAGAAAAAGCTCGATGTCGTGGCCGACGAGATCTTCCGGCGCTGCAACGAGTGGACCGGCACGCTCGCCGGGATGGTGTCGGAAGAGATGGAGTACCCGTACCCGATTCCAGGCGAGTACCCGCGCGGCAAGTATCTTCTGGTGTTCGATCCTCTGGATGGCTCTTCGAACATCGATGTGAACGTCTCGGTGGGCAGCATATTCTCTATTCTGCGGGCGTCTGAGGCAGGTCAGGACGCGGTCGAGGCGGACTTCCTGCGACCCGGTGTCGAGCAGGTATGTGCCGGCTACGCGATTTACGGACCCTCGACCATGCTGGTGCTTACGGTTGGCAATGGCGTCCATGGCTTCACACTGGATGCACAACTCGGCGAGTTCATGCTCACGCACCCACGTATCCGCATTCCCGAGCGCACGCAGGAGTTCGCGATCAACGCATCCAAAAGCCGCTTCTGGGAGCCGGCCGTGAAGCGTTACGTCGACGAGTGCCTGCGCGGCGGGGACGGGCCGCGCGGCAAGGACTTCAACATGCGCTGGATCGCATCACTCGTGGCCGAGGCGCATCGCATACTGATGCGCGGCGGCGTATTCATGTATCCGCGCGACCTGAAGGACCCGAGCAAACCAGGGCGCCTGAGACTGCTCTACGAGGCCAACCCAATCTCATTCATCATAGAGCAGGCGGGCGGCAGCGCGAGCACCGGTCGTGAGCGCATACTCGATGTGATGCCTACGTCGCTGCATCAGCGTATTGGCTTCGTGTTCGGTTCCGGAGAGGAGGTCGAGCGCATCCAGCGCTATCACCACGAAGACACCGACTTGGACTATGACGCACCGCTCTTCGGAATGCGGGGGCTGTTCCGCGAGCCTGCCTGACCGAATTCCACTGCTCCGGGGGGAGTATGTCCGCAAAACATCCAATTATCGCCATCACCGGGTCCTCAGGCGCAGGCACGACATCGGTCATGCGCGTGTTCGAACGTATATTTCAGCGCGAGTCCATCGTCGCGAGCTTCATCGAAGGCGACAGCTTTCACCGCTTCAATCGCGCGGAAATGAAGGTACGGATGGCGGAGGAACTTGCCCAGGGCAATCAGACCTTCAGTCATTTCGGCCCCGACTCCAATCTGTTCGCTGAACTCGAGGCTCTGTTTCGCAGCTATGGCGAGACCGGTACAGGTCAGAAGCGCCTGTATCTTCACGACGACAAGGAGGCTGCCCCGTACGGCCAGCCGCCGGGCACATTCACCCCGTGGGAGCCGCTGCAGGAGAACACGGATCTGCTGTTCTACGAAGGCCTGCACGGCGCTGTCGCCGATGGCGATATCGATGTCTCCAGGCATGCGGATCTGCTCATCGGGGTCGTGCCCGTGATCAACCTGGAATGGATTCAGAAACTCCATCGCGATCGCGAGACGCGCGGGTACTCGAAAGAAGCGGTCACCGATACGATCCTGCGAAGAATGCCGGACTACATGCAGTACATCTGCCCGCAGTTCTCGCGCACGCATGTCAACTTTCAGCGCGTGCCGGTGGTGGACACGTCCAATCCGTTCATTGCCGAGCACATCCCCTCGCCGGACGAATCGATTCTGGTGATCCGATTCGCCAATCCGCGAGGCATCGACTTTGCCTACCTGCTCTCGATGTTGCAGGGCTCGTTCATGTCGCGTGCCAATACCATTGTGTGCCCGGGCGGGAAGATGGCACTGGCCATGCAGCTGGTGTTCACGCCAATGATTTTGAGATTGATGGAGCGACGCAAGCGGGCGCTGCGGGCTTGAAGTTGGTATCTCCGAAAGCGCCGGATGACCCAAGGGCACCTCGTATCTGGTCCATTGACACGAGGTGCAAAACGGAAAAAAAGTAGCCGCCGGAATTCACACTCCGGCGGCTGTTTCTCGGCGCATGATTGAAAGGCGCTTCGTTTCTCCCAGATCAGAACCGAACGTTGGCCCGGATGCCGATCTCCCGGCGATCCTGCGGCGACACCGCAACACCCTGCTTGGCGACGAAGAAGGCACCCTGGAACGGCGATGAGAAATCCGTCCAGCGAGCCCCAGTGGCCCAGGCGTTTTCGTCGAGAAGGTTCCTGACGAAGAGCTCCACACGATACCGTTCGGTCTCGATACCGCCGCGGAGGTGTACGAGGGCATAGTCGTCGATATATGCCAGATTCGACTCATCGACAAATGAACGCCCCTGGTAGACCAGGTCCGTACGGATAAAGGCGTCCAGTCCCGCGACATTGAAGTACTGCGTGAACGCCATGTTGCCGCTCCACTTCGGCTGCCGTGGCGTCTGATTGCCGCGCATCTGCGAGAAGCCGGCGATCGGCTGCACGAAGTTGAACGCGTAATCGTCGTATTTGGAGTCGATATAGGTCAGGCTGGCCTGGATGGTGAAATTATCGCTGGGTCGTAACAGCGTCTCGAGCTCAACACCCGTAATGGTGGCATCACCGGGGATGAGGATGTTACGGGTATTGAGGAAGGGCTGGAGGTTTCCGCCGCCTGCGTCGAATCGCTTCGGATCACCAACCTGTTGTCCCAACGCTGTATTGCAGCCTGGTGCGTTGTTAGCAATATCGCCGGCCCGACAGGTTTCGTTAATGGTAAAGGACGAGCGGCCCTTGATGGCGGTCCACTCGTTCCTGTAGACGGCCAGCCCGAGCTGGGCGCGACCTTCCAGCAGCACCTGCTTCCAGCCAAACTCCAATGCCTTGAGCTTTTCCGCCGGCAGGGCTTCGGAGATCCGGGGGTCCTGCGCAAGGTATTGGGCGCGTTCCCGGTCATCGGCGTTGATGATGAACGAGTTGAATTCACCGGCAATATGGCCTTCCGAGTAACTCACGAACAGGTTCGTGGCGTCGGTTGGCTGAAAGCGCAGAATGATGCGTGGCAACAGATCACTGAAGGTTTCTGAAAGGATTGGCGCTCCGGGATTGACGACACCGGCACCCTTGGTGACCTTGTCCTGCTGGTAGCGGGCCTCAACAGCGAGCGTGAGGCTGTCCGTCAAGTCATATTCAACCGCCCCGAATACCCCGAAGACGTCGCCCTTGTCGGAGTCCTGCAGTGTGTTTCCAAAGACCAGTGTCAGCGGCAGGCACGTCGTCGGATCATCGGTCAGGGTCGGCACCAGGGACAGGCAGGAGGTAGCCGCTGTGCCGCCACCACCGGATGACGTGAATTCCTGGGTATAGAAGTTAACACCACCAAGCCATCGCAGGCGACGATCCTGCGGTGCGATCAGGCGCAGCTCGTAGCTTTGATCCTTGAGTTTCTGCGGGTCGTTGGAGAACCAGCTGACGCGGTCAGTCAAGTCGAAATCGCGGATCCAGTTTGCACCCTGATCATTGGTGCCGACAATCGCTGTGAGGTTGTAATCATTGAAATCGTAGCTCGCGATCAGGCTGAGTCTTTCGGTATCGCGACGCAGCCCCGGTTGATTGATATTCGGTACGCCACCGGGGACGACGGCCGGATTCAAAAAACCGGGCGCGTCGACGAAATTCTGCGGCAGAAAGGTATTGGAGTCGATGATCGGACCACCGGTGAAGGCTTGAGCCGTGTTCAGATCAGGCACCTGACCGCAGATATAGCGCGCCGGACTGACCGGACCTACCGGGGAATTGATTGTTCTGCCTGAGCAATTGTCGTTGACGAGGCCGGAGATGAAGCCCTGTGCGGGTGTGCCGTCATCGTCCTCCGAGTACGCATAACGGAGCTTGAACGAAAGTGCATCCGTGGGCTCCCAAAGCAGCACTGCGTTGATCGAGCGCGTCTCCTCGGCGCCCATTCGACCACCGTCGGATGCCACATAGTGACCGCGCTTGTCGTAGAAGCGTGCGCCGAGGCTGAACGCCAGCTGATCCGACACGATCGGACCCTCGACGAAGGCGGTGATCTCGTTGGTGCTGCGGGTAGAGGTCGCCAATCCGACCTCACCGCTGAATTCCTGCAGGCTCGGATTGCGCGTAATGAGGTTGACGGCGCCGCCAAAGGTATTGCGTCCGAAATAGGCTGCCTGCGGACCCTTGATGACCTCGATGCGTTCGATGTCCATCAGTGAGACGGAAGTACCGCCATTGAGCACATACACGCCGTCGATGAACAGTGCGCCCGTGGCGAAACTCGGGGAAAACTGGGAGGTGGTCAATCCACGGAACTGGAGCTGCGTGTTGTAGCGGCCGGGCTGCTGGTTGCCCTGATTGAAGAACTGAAAACCTGCAGTCAGGCCGGAAACGTCATCAAGGCCCGTGATATCTGCGGCGACGATGTCATCGCGACTGAATGCGGTAATGGCAACAGGCACCTCGAGCAGCGATTCCTCGCGCTTTCTGGCCGTCACGGTAATTTCGTCGATCGCACGAGGTCCTGCCTGGGCAGACTCCTGCGCATGCGCCTGCATGGCGGCTGACGATGAACCCACAACAGCAGCAACCGCTGCTGCAACCAGTGTGTTGCGTCCCTTATGAATCACGAGCCTTACCCCTCAGTAATGTTATTGGTGCCAGCGGCGTGATTGCGCCCCTGAAACATTTCCCAGATCAACGGCTCGACGTCACCGCAATAGTGATTAGAGCGTCTCGCTGATCTTACGTGTGCCCCCGTTCCGGCGAAGTAAACCACCTGTGCCCCCACAGGTGCTGCTGCGCCGGCGGTGCGACTCTAGCGCATCCCGGGTCGTCAACCAAGCCGATTTAGGTCAGACTCTGAACGATGATGTTCAAGTGCAACAAGTTGCAGAAGAAACCGTCTGGTAGAGCTCCGACACCCTAAGCCGGAGACTAGGATGCTAGATCTCCCTTCGATGCCTGAGATGGATGAAAGCATGAGTAACGCGCACACCGACCGAAAGCCATACAAAGTAATCGCCGATCTGATCCGGACAGCCCTTGTGGTGTTGGTGCTATCGTTTGCAGGCTCGGTACGAGCCGAAACGACTCTGTTGCGGACAACGTTGATTGTCAGCAATGTCGAGGCGTCGATCGCGTGGTATCGACACCTGGGCTTCGAAGTCGCGGAAACCCTCGGGGGCCCGCGAAATCCTCAGTCTTCATTTCCGTTGGCTGCGCATGCCAGTACGTTCCGCCTGATCATCCTTGCCGGGGCGAATGAAAAGGGCGGGCGTATCGGCCTGCTCGAGTTTGCAGATGAGGCGCCGCCCGTTGTGGCTGCCGGAAGCGCCCCCGTGGGTGTCGGCAGTCATGTCCTGGTAGTCGAGGTCCCCGACGCACGTGCGATTTTTGCGAGGCTGCGAGTGCAGGGCGCAGCGCCGCTCACAGAAGAACCCACGTTGCTGCGCAGGATTTCGGCTGAGGGTCAGGAAATGATCGGCTACGTTTTTCATGTGTATGATCCCGACGGCACGCTGGTCGAGATCATGCAGCCGCCGTCACCGAAAGATTAGGCGCAGGCCCGGCAGGCACCGAGCGTCTGGTTCAAGTCATCAGCCGATACAGGCTCGAGACCAGAATGTAGGCCCCCATCAGCAGCAAAAAGATGGCAAATCCGCCGCGGAGACGTTCGGCCTTGATGCGGTTTGCCAGCAGATTGCCCAGCAGTGAACCAGCAACACCGAGGGCCGTCACGCCGAGCAGCACCGGCCAGTCGAGCGCGAGCCCCTGGTGGGCGAGCACTTCGAGGTATTTCCAGAAGCCTGCGAAGGATTTCATGGCAATGATCAGCAGGCTGGTGCCAATGGCCAGGTGGATCGACAGTCCGCCGAGCAACACCAGCGCCGGTACAATGAGAAAGCCCCCGCCCACCCCGACCAGGCCGGTGAGTGCGCCCACGGCGACGCCGTCGATGGCGATCTTCCACGCATGCCTTTGTGCAGGCACGGCGAGCGGGTCGGCTGGACGCGGTCGCAGCATCAGGGTGGCTGCCAGCAGCATGACCACTGCAAAGGCCGCCAGTTGAACAAGCCCGGGGATCCACTTCGCAGACCACGCGCCGAGGTAGGTGCCGACCATCCCCGGTAGTCCGAACATCAGTACGCTGCGCCAGTCGATCTGGCGACTGGCGAGTTTCGGCAGGGCGCCGGCGAGTGCGATCGCACCGACGACGAATAGCGAACCTGCAATCGCCGTCTTCTCGTCCTGTGCGAAAAGATAGACCAGCACAGGCACCGTGACGATGGACCCGCCCGAGCCGAACAGGCCGAGGCTCACGCCGATCAGGACGGCGCCCAGCCATGCGATGATCGCGAGGCTCATTTTTTTCGGGCCGTGCGCTCTGGCCGGCAGTAATGGCGATAGAGCAGGTCGACGATACTTGCCGCGAGGGGTTCTCCGATGCTGTAGTGAATCGTCTGACCCTCACGCCGGGTCGTGACCAGTCCGTCCCCGCGCAGCCGCGCCAGATGCTGGGAGAGCGCCGATTGCGACAGATCCACCATCTCGTTGAGCTCGCTCACGGAATGCTCGCCCTCGGCCAGGGCGCACAGGACCATAAGCCGGTGCTCGTTTGCCAGCGCCTTGAGCAGGCGCGACGCACGCCCGGCATTGCGCCGCATGTCCTCGGGCGCATTGTGGTTGACCGACCGCGACCCACTGGTCATCGCTGACTCCTTGGTTAAGCCCCACTCGCGGATTGCTGATGATCGCTAGTATATAAGTCTTGACTAAATTAGCAAGATCTAATCAAATAGAAGGGAAAGTCGGGCAGGAGTAGATCATGAGCAGTGAAGTCAGGAGTTTTCACCACGAACCCACCCGGACCTGGTCACATGTACTGGTTGGGGCAGACGGGCGGCATGCGGCGGTGATCGATCCGGTACTCGACTACGAAGCAAGCTCCGGCCGGATGTCAACGACCACAGCCGACATTCTCATCAAGTGGTGCCGTGAGCGCGAACTTTCGATCGACTGGATACTTGAGACGCACGCGCACGCTGATCACCTGTCTGCGGCACCCCATGTGAAATCTGAGCTGGGTGGACGAATCGGTATCGGTGAAGGCATCCGCGAGGTCCAGAGTCACTTCATCAGGATATTCAACGCTACTGACATGGCGCCCGATGGCAGCATCTTCGATCACCTTTTCGCCGAGGGTGAGACCTTCGATGTCGGCGGGACCCAGGTCACCGTCATGCCCACGCCCGGCCATACCAGCGACAGCGTCACCTACGTGGCCGATCGAAAAGCGTTCATAGGCGACACCCTTTTCTCGCCGGACTACGGCTCGGCGCGCTGCGACTTTCCCGGGGGCGATGCACATGCGCTCTATCGCTCCGTGCAGCGGCTCTACGCGCTGGGCGACGACACGCGTCTGTACCTGTGCCATGACTATCCGCCGGATGGCCGCGACCCCCAGCCCAGTTTCACGGTCGCCGAGCAGCGCAGCGCCAATCGCCATCTGCACGAAAGTATTGCCGAAGACGACTTCGTCAGCATGCGTACCCAGCGCGATCGTGGTCTGTCATTGCCGGAGCTGATCATCCCGTCGGTACAGATCAACGTGCGGGCCGGGCAACTCCCACCCGCCGAGGACAATGGCATCGCCTACATCAAAGTGCCGATCAACACGCTCTAGGGGAAGGCTATGGAGAACTTCACACCGGTGTCTGCGATCGTCGGCGGTCTGCTGATCGGTGCCTCGGCTGCGCTGCTGCTATGGCTCAATGGCCGCATCGCGGGCATCAGCGGCATCGTCACCGGCGCGGTTGAGCGCGGCGGAGAGCCCCGCGGGTGGCGCTGGATGTTCCTTGCAGGATTGATCGGCGGCGGCGTCATTGCGCTGCTGGCGGGTGACCAACCGCTGGCAGGAATCACCGGCATGTCGGGTCCTGTGGTCATCGTGGCGGGTCTGCTGGTGGGGTTGGGCACGCGCCTTGGCAGCGGCTGTACCAGCGGCCACGGCATCTGCGGCCTTGCGCGCCTGAGCCCGCGATCGCTGGCGGCAACGCTGGTGTTCATGCTGATGGGGGCGCTGAGCGTCTATATCGTCAGGCATGTGGTGGGAGGTTGACATGAATGTAGCCACACATCGCTTACTGGCAGCACTCGCGGCAGGTGTGCTCTTCGGAGTCGGCCTGGTGGTTTCGCAGATGAGCAGCCCTGCGAAGGTGCTGGCGTTTCTGGATGTTGCCGGCAACTGGGATCCCAGCCTTGCCCTAGTCATGGGCGCGGCGCTTCTGGTGACGATGCCTGCGTTTCGTCTCATCCTCGGTCGTGCGCAACCTTTGTTCGACGGGCGGTTTCATTTGCCCGTGAACCGTGCGATTGATCTGCGGCTGCTGCTTGGGGCTGCGATTTTCGGCATTGGCTGGGGGCTGGCGGGTTTTTGTCCAGGGCCTGCGGTGGCGGCGCTGGGCTCGGGCCAGGCCGACCCGTGGCTGTTCCTCTTCGGTTTGTTGCTGGGTAGCTGGGTGGCAGGGCGTCTGCCACCAACGCGGCAGTAAAGCAGCCCGCACGTCGGCAGCGCGGCCATGCCGATCAACCAGGCCGATAATCCGCCAATCGCGTTGCGTCGGCCACCAGACGCTCCAGCAGGGGCGCCGGCGTCCAGTAGCCGTAATCGTTGCCCAGTGCCTTGCCGTAATGGCGCAGTGCGGTCAGCACTTTCTCGAGTCCGATATGCTCAGCCCAGTGCATCGGTCCGCCGCGCCAGGCCGGAAAGCCGTAGCCGTTTACCCACACGACATCGATGTCGGACGCCCGCAACGCAATGCCTTCCTGGAGGATGCGCAGGCCCTCGTTGACCAGCGGATACAGGCATCGCTCGAGGATCTCGCGATCATCGATACGACGAGGGGCCACGCCAAGTTCGGTGGCAAGTTCTGCGATCAGCGCTGTGACCTCAGGATCGGTTTGTGGCTGACGGTTGCCCGGCGCGTACGCATACACGCCCTTGCCGGTTTTCTGTCCGTGCCGACCCATCGCCACCAGCCGATCGTGCACGGCGCCATAGCGCGGATCGGCGGGCAACCCGCCTGCCGCGCGCCGCT
>JBGTIC010000490.1:0-6200 GCA_041745895.1 Gammaproteobacteria bacterium | reverse complement strand
CGGAGGGCGGCAAGCCGCCGAAGCGCAGCGGCCGGGGCGTGCCCTCGCGCTTGTGCACGTGGAAAAACTGCGGCACCTGGCGTTCGTCGACGGGCACGCGCCAGCCTGACGGCTGGATCACGAACAGGTTCATGTCGTCGTGCACCGGCAGCGCCCACGCGCCATCGACATCCGTGACCACCACCTCGAGACCGTTGGACACCAGCACGCCGGGAATGCCCGGCTCCTGGGGCTGGCGACGACCGTCGCCGGAGAGATCCTCGAACACGTGTCCATGCACCGTGGCGGGCGATGTGCCCGGGGCCGCCCGAACGATTTCCGGGGTGGCCAGCCAGGGCGATGCCGATGCGATGCCGGCGTCAGACAGGCACACCAGGAGGCTTGCGAGCAGGCCCCAGCCCGCGCGGTGATTCAGTAAATACATGGGTTCTTTCCCGGTAGCTCTATCGCACGCGATGCACCCTAGCGCGCCAGGATGACGCCGGGATGACCCGCGCAAATTATTATTCAGGGCGGACCACTCAAATACCCGGCGCTCGGAAGCGCTTGAGCCAGCAGGCCTTGTGTGCAAAGCTGCCGCAAAAAGCCGGGGGAGCGATCATGTCTGTCAGAATTGCTGCGGTTCTGTTGGTGTTGGGCTTGCAGACGGCGTGGAGCCACGAGCCCGTAGAGTGGAACGACAGTACCTATCATGTCGTACTACCTGCGGCCGAGACCAGCGGTCGCTCCGCCATGTTCAGGGTCTCGACAGAAAAGCCCGGAGGCCCGCCGCTGCACATCCATCACGACGCCGACGAGTATTTTTACGTTGTGGCGGGCAAAGTCCGCTTCCATATCGACGGTCGCGAGTTGACGGTCGACGCCGGGAATGCAGTGTTCGTGCCCCGCGGTAGCCCGCACTCTTACCGGGTGGAGAGCGAGGAAGGTGCCGACATGCTCACCATCGTCGTGCCTGGCGGATTCGAGCGTTTCTTCGAGGCGATGGCCACCGAAACCCTGGTGATTCCGGACGACATGCCGCGCATCAACGAAATTGCCGGGGAATTCCACCTCGAGTTTACGGGCCCGCCCTTGGCCGAGTAGAGCACGCATTTTTCATCGATCTTGTGACCGACAGGGACGCTGAATTTTTCCGCAGCGCCGGCAGTGCCTTGTTGAGATTTTCACTACAACAAACGTTGCGTGATGGCCTTTAGCACGGCGTGAGTACGATCCCGGCAGTCGAGCTTGACCAGCAGTCCGGAAATGTAGTTTTTCACCGTACCCTCGGACAGGTGCAGGCTGCGGCCGATTTCCTTGTTCGAATAGCCGCCTGCGACCAGCCGCAGGATGCTGGCCTCGCGCGGGGTCAGGCGGCGGGCATCGTGTTCGTCACCGTCGTCGTGCCAGTGAGCACGCACAGCGCCCAGGCTGACCGGTTGCAACAGTGTTTCGCCGTCGGCAACGCGACGGATCGCGGCGTACAGGTCCTCGGGCGAGGCGTCCTTGAGCAGAAACCCCTGCGCACCGGCTTCGACCGCGCGTAACAACAGTTCACTGTCGTCGAATGTGGTCAGCAGGACCACCGGTGTCGCGTCGCCGCGCTCGCGCAATTTCCGGATCAGCCCGATACCGTCGAGTCCCGGCATGCGGATGTCGCTGACGACGACGTCCACCGGGCGTTGGTTCAGCGCGTCGACGAGCAGTGCCGCATCAAGCGACTCCAACGCGATTTCCAGATCTGCGAACTCGGCCAGTAATGCCGACAGCCCCTTCAGAACCAGCGCCTGATCGTCTACCAGGGCGATACGCACGCGCCGTTCAGCGCCTCCGCGGAGGCTGCTGTCGGTTGACATCACGCAGCGCTCCGGGTCGGCACGCTGGCGACGAGCTCCACGCCGCGACCCGGGGCGGGCTCAACGCGCAAACTGCCGCCGAGCGCCTCGAGGCGTTCACGCATACCAGTAAGGCCGTTACCGAAGCTGATTTTCGGGCGCGCGGCGCCATCGTCGCGCACTCGCAGTTCTATCGCGCCATCCCGGCGGCCACACCAGACCGTGATTTCCCCCGAGCGGCCGTGACGCAATGCATTGGTAATGCCCTCCTGGGCACAGCGCAGCAGCGTCTCGGCGAGCTCCACGGCATCCACACGCGCACCGTGCTCGACCTCGATGTGGAAGCGCGGCCCAGGGATCTGGCGGGTCAGCGCCTCGAGCGCCGCGCGCAGGTCGATGCCGTCGTGCATGCGCAGCTCACCGACGACGACGCGGATGTCGTCGAGCAGTTCGTGCGCAAGATCGGCTGCAACAACGAGCTCGTCACGACTCGCCAGCGCAGGATCGCGACGAAGCCGGGCCAGATTGAGTTTCAGGGCCGTGAGTTTGTGTCCCGCGACGTCGTGCAGCTCGCGCGACAGCTTGAGGCGTTCCTCGCTGC
Source organism: Gammaproteobacteria bacterium (assembly GCA_041745895.1). GTDB lineage: Bacteria > Pseudomonadota > Gammaproteobacteria > Steroidobacterales > PWYM01 > PWYM01. The sequence continues at coordinate 3,785 of JBGTIC010000490.1, read as the reverse complement.
GCGCGCTTTCGTCGAGCAGCGCGCGCGTTGCCAGCAGTTCGGCGTTGACCTGTATCACCTCGTCGCGCGCACGGTGCGCCTGCGTCGCGTAGCGCGCCGTCAACGCAGCAAAAGCCTGGAAGCCCATCGCCGGTAACAACACAAACAGGATGCGCGGCCACGGCAGCGCCAGCGACCAGATGGCCGCCAGGCCGACGTTGAACGCCACCTGCCATGCAAGTGCACGCCGCAGCGGGTATAGCGAAAACAACTGTGCGGCGACGATGATCAACAGGATCGCGGCGCTGCCGCTTTTGAAGGCCCAGGTCACCAACAGGGCGCACAAGCCCTGCAGCAGCACCATCCGGCCGGCCGTTGCTTCGTCGCACCGGCTTGTACTTTCGAGCCTGACGCGCAGCAGGAACAGCGCGATAAAGGCGAGCATCGCCAGCAGACCCGCCCACTCGCGCGGCTCGCTCAGCGATCGGCTCTCCCAGCCCACCACCTGCAGGAGGATCGCCAGCCACGTGATGTAGGCGGCGATGTTTAACGGCTCCAGCGCACCCTCGCCCCACAACGGACGCCCGGATAGATTCGTCGGGTCGCGAGACACCATGTCAGCAGTATAGGCATGGCGCGCGAGGTTGCGGGGCTCAGGAAGCCAGATCGTGACTTTCGGCACCCCCTGCGGGTGACCATGCGTACCGGCGTCGCTGGTGGGTGATGCGGGACACTGGCGATGCGTTGAATCCAACAACGGACGCCACACCATGGATGCCTATCGTCTCACCGTCTACCTGCATCTCGCCGCCGGCACACTTGCGCTCGTGACCTACTGGAACGCGGCACTGGTCCGCAAGGGCAGCACGCTGCACATCATCGTCGGGCGCACCTACCTGCTGGCGATGGTGGTCGTGCTTATCACCTCAGCCGTACTCGCCGCTGCGTTTATCGTCGGCGGCCGGGTGGCCATCGGCGTTTTCCTTGCCTACCTCGTGGTCATCACCGCCACGGCCTGCTGGCTCGCCTGGCGTGCCATCCGCAGCAAGCGCGCGCCGGAAGACTACGTCGGCACCGGCTTCCAGCGCCTGGGCTGGTTGAATCTCGGCGCCGGGCTGCTGGTGTTCGCCATCGGCGTGAAAATGGGCATCAGCCTGCTGATGATTTTCTCCTGGGTGGGCATCCTCGGGGGTGCTGCGATGATCCGCCAGGCGCGCCGCCCGCCATCGGCCGACCGGCACTGGTGGCTGCGGGAGCACTACTTCAACATGCTGGGCGCCGGCGTTGCGACCCACATCGCATTCCTGAGCCTCGGGCTCAATCGCCTGCTGGCACCACTGGGCATTCAGCCGCCGCAAATGCTGGCGTGGACGCTGCCGTTCGTCGTGGCGCTCATTGCTGCGCCCTTGCTCGATCGTCGCTACGGCTCGCGGCGCTCACCCTCGCCCATGCCAAAAATGAGTGCGTGACTTTCAGTGTTTCGCGATCACGATCGCCGCCGTCCTGTTACTGGCCTTGAAATGATCGAGGACTAAACCCTCTGTCAGCCCCTCCGCCGCGCAGGCGGAGGGGCTGCTGATCGAGTTGATGATGATGGCGTGGCGTCAGTGCCGGGTCCGCGTCACCACACCGGCCGTCCGGTGACCCGCCAGGTGAAGCTTGCGGCGTTATTGTCCAACTCCGGGTCGTTGCTCGCAGCGGTGAGCCTTGCCGTAAGCGTCAGGGAATCCCGCACCGCCCGGCGCTTGACCATGACCGACACCTCGACCTGCTCTTCACTCAGTCCTGGCAGTGCCAGGTCGCGGGCGCAGGTGACGCGAGTTCCGGCGGCTGCTGCCTTCGGCGCATCGCAGTCCCAACCCGGCGCGTTCACGCCGCCGACTTGCGTCGGCGCGACGTTGAGCTCGAGCAGCAGCTTGGGTCGACGGCCTGCCTCCGGACCGAGGTTCATGATCACGACCGGCAGCCGGACCTCGCGGCCCGACAACAGCGGGGGCCGGCGGCCAGGCACACGCACCGCGAGGTCGGCATCGACGAACCGGTCCACCGCGAGGCGCAGAGCCAGCGGATCGTGGTCCGAGGTGCCCATGGGGACGACCTCGGTCTGGGCGTTGTCAGCAGCGAAATCGCTGTTCAAACGCAGCGGCGTGAACTCTAACGCGCCGACATCGAACACCTCATCGTTGACGAGCACATGGTCGAGATTCTGGGCGCTGCCCTGAAACACGTAGGAGTATCGCAGCGCTTCGGGCAGCTTGAGGGTGAGGTTGCGCAACGGGGCAGAGATCGGACTCTCGCCGTGCACGAGGACCTGATCAGCGGGGGCCGCATTGCCGCTGACGATGCCCAGCACATCGACGTAGCCATCACTGAACTCAAAGGCGTTGAAATCGCCCATCAGGATGAACGGCTCGTCTGGCGACTGCAACTGGACTGTTTCCGATAGTTCCGCCAGCCGCAGCGCCTGCGCAAGACGTTTGCCGCGGGAACGGTTGCCTTGCGTCTCCCAGGCGTCCGTCCGCGAGGCCAGATCACGTACGGCGAGCAGCGAAAGGTTGTGAGTGAGCAGCACGTTGATGGGCATGCGCTGGGCGTTCGGACCATGTACATGGGCCGTGAGCAACAGCGGCGGACGGTCAAACAGCGGACCGGAGTTCGTGCTGCCATCAGGTGCCACCAGCAACTCGTCGGCAGCGAGTTCGGTGACTGCAACCACGTCCACACGGGGCACGCCTGCACTTGTTTCACGCGTGCTCACGAGATAACCCAGCCGCTGGGATCCCGAGCCGGAAAGCAGATAGGCTTGGTACTCGGGCGACTGCGGGCAATGGCCGAACTCGTCGTCGTTGATCGCCGAGGCGAGACGCTCCAGGGTTGCAAGGTTGGCAATCTCGATGAGCCCGATGACGTCGGGTGTGTCCAGGAAGGTACAGAACACCTGCGAGAGCTTGTCGAGCCGCGTGGCCGAGACATTCGCGCCACCGGACAGATTCTCGATGTTGAAGCTCACGATGCTGACCTGGTCGGCCGCAGAGGGTTGCAGCGCTGCCGGGATCAGCCCGCGCCTGGCGATCTGCAGATCCGCAAGCTCGCCGAGCAGCAAGGTGAAATCGTCGCGATCGAAGTACATCACGCCGGTGAGATTGTCCACGACGTCGCCGACGTCGACGAACAGCGGCGCGCCGTCAACAAGCCCGGTGCTTTCCACACGCAGGCGCTCCGGATTTCGGTCCCAGGTGGGGATGTTCAGACCCGGCGGAATGGCCACCGTGTCCAGCACTGCGATGCCGGGCTCGCGGAAGGGTCGGGGCACTTCCGGCAGCGTGACGTAGAAATCCCCGAAACGGTTGGTCGCGCCGGTCACGCGGGCGGCCTGCAGCGACACCCGCATGCCCTGATAGCGACCCAGTCGGCCGACGAACATGTCCGGGGCGAGATCCTCGGGACCGAGTACCACTACTTCGGGCAGCGCCACGCCCGTGGCGAGCTCCTCGATGGTGGAGTCGACCAGCTGCGTGAGTGGATAGCCATGTGCAAAGCGTTCGAACTGACCCACGGTGCCGGTCACGCGCACGCGATGGCCTACCTGCGCTTGTGCGGGCGGCGGTTGGGAGCTTCCCGTGAACACGAACAGGCCCTCTGCAGTGGCGGGATCTGCATCCTCCTCGCCGGGTGCACTCTGAATGAAGTACCCGATGGAGCGACGGGCCGTCACCACACCTTCGGTCACCACCAGGCTGCCGAGCAGCGGCGAGCCCAGGCCATCCGCCTGAATTTCGTGGATGCGCGCGGGCAGCGCGGCGGGG
>JBGTIC010000489.1:0-6894 GCA_041745895.1 Gammaproteobacteria bacterium | reverse complement strand
GCCGCCGGCCGGCGCCCCGGCCCCCGCCCAGGCGCCGACCAGCGAACCTTCGGCAGCCGCGATCAGCGAGTCCGCGCGGCCCAGCGGTACCGAAGTCACCGCACCGATGGTGGGCACCTACTATTCGGCGCCCTCGCCGGGCGCCAGAGCTTTCGTGGAGGTCGGCGATCGTGTCGACGTCGGCGATACCCTGTGCATCATCGAAGCCATGAAAATGATGAATCAGATCGAATCCGAAGCTGCCGGTACGATCCTGAGCGTGGAAGTCGAGAACGGCGAGCCGGTCGAATTCGGCCAGGTACTCTACATCGTCGGCTGATCGCGGCCACTTTCTCTGCACCGGGCCGCTGGCCTGCAGGCGAGTCGAACAATGCTTGAAAAAGTCCTGATTGCTAACCGCGGCGAGATCGCACTGCGCATCCTGCGCGCCTGCCGCGAGCTCGGCATCAAGACCGTCGCGGCCCATTCAACCGCCGATCGCAGCCTCAAGCACGTGCTGCTGGCCGATGAGACGGTGTGTATCGGCCCACCGAAATCGGTCGACAGCTATCTCAACATGCCGGCGCTGATCAGCGCAGCAGAGGTGACCGACGCCGTGGCGATCCACCCCGGCTATGGCTTCCTGTCCGAGAACGCGGATTTCGCTGAACGCGTGGAGCGCAGCGGCTTTACCTTCATCGGCCCGACGGCAGACGTGATCCGCATGATGGGCGACAAGGTTCAGGCCATTCGTACCATGAAAGCCGCCGGTGTGCCGTGCGTGCCCGGATCTGACGGGCCGCTGGGCGACAACGGCGATGAGAACTTCCGCATCGCGAGTGAGATCGGCTACCCGGTCATCATCAAGGCATCAGGGGGCGGCGGCGGACGAGGCATGCGCGTCGTGCGAAGCGAGGCCTCCCTGCTCAGCGCGATCAACCTGACGCGTAACGAGGCGCTTGCGGCCTTCGGCAATCCCGAGGTCTACATGGAGAAGTTTCTCGAGCGGCCCCGCCATATCGAGTTTCAGGTGCTCGCCGACCACCACGGCAACGTCATCCATCTCGGCGAGCGCGACTGCTCGATGCAGCGTCGCCACCAGAAGGTCATCGAAGAGGCCCCTGCGCCGGGCATCACAACCGAGCAGCGCGAGCGCATGGGCAAGCGTTGCGTGCGCGCCTGCGAGGAAATCGGCTACCGCAACGCCGGCACCTTTGAATTTCTTTATCAGGACGGAGAGTTCTTTTTCATCGAGATGAACACGCGCGTTCAGGTCGAGCACCCGGTGACCGAACTGATCACCGGAATCGACATCGTCAAGGCGCAGCTGCTGATCGCCTCAGGCGAGAAGCTGTCCATCAGGCAGAAGGACGTGCAGATTCGCGGCCATGCGATTGAATGCCGCATCAACGCAGAGGATGCCAAGACCTTCATGCCCTCGCCGGGCCAGGTCACCCTCTGGCACCCGCCCGGCGGTCCGGGCATCCGCGTCGACAGCCATGTCTACAGCGGCTACCACGTGCCGCCCTACTATGACTCGATGATCGGCAAGGTACTGTCCAGCGGCGAGGATCGAAGCTCGGCCATCGCACGCATGAGCGTGGCGCTCTCCGAGATGGTAATCGAGGGTATCCGCACAAATATCCCGCTTCACCAGGAAATACTCTCTCACTCGGCATTCCGGACCGGCGGCACTGACATCCATTACCTGGAAAAGCGCCTCGGTCTGTGAGCACCAGGGGTGTGCGGCGATGAACTGGCGCCAGCTCGTCGTCGAGCCCCAGGCGCAGGCGCTGGCCGCCGTCGAGGGCTGGCTCAACGATGCGGGCGCGCTTGCGCTGACGCTGCAGGATGCTGGCGATGAACCCCTGCTCGAACCTCCGCCCGGCATCAGTCCGTTATGGCAGCGTACGCGTATCGTCGCGCTGTTCGGCGATGATGCCGACCTGCCTGGCCTGGCCGCGCGCCTGCGTGCGGCGTTTGACGCACAAGTCTTGAGCATTGGTATCGATACACTTGCCGAGCGCGTGTGGGAGCTTGAGTGGCGCCGGGACTTCAAGCCGATGTGCTTCGGCACGCGGCTGTGGGTCACGCCCGCAGACGGCCTTGACACCCTGCCTGAGGGTGCGATCGCGGTGGTGTTGGAGCCCGGTCTGGCCTTCGGCACCGGTACTCACCCCACCACAGCGCTGTGCCTGCGCTGGCTCGATGCACGCGCACTGCACTCGCAGCACGTGCTCGACTACGGCTGTGGCTCAGGCATTCTCGCGATCGCGGCTGCGCGACTCGGCGCTGCCGCTGTCACGGCCACGGACATCGATCCCCAGGCTCTTCTGGCGACCCGCGAGAACGCGCTGCGCAACGACGTCGGCGCGATCAGGACAGTGCCGCCCGATATGCTGGCGCCTGACCGGTACGATGTCGTGCTGGCCAATATCATCGCCGGCACCCTGATCGAGCTCGCCGACGATCTGATCGGCCTGTGCCGCCCGGAGGGTGACCTCGTGCTCTCGGGCCTGCTGCCCCGGCAGGTCGAAAGCGTGTGCGATCGCTATCGCGGGCAGGTCGAGTTCCTGCCCGTGGTGCAGATGGGGGAATGGTGCCTGCTCCACGGCACACGACGACATGACGGGGTAGACTGATGTTCCCGGCGCGCCGGCGCGCCGGTTTGCGGGTCGGGGAATCGATGTTCACACGCTGTCCAGAGTGCCATACGGCGTTTCGTGTCACCGCGGGCCAGCTGCAACAGGCAGCCGGCCGCGTGCGCTGCGGGCACTGTGCTTCGGCCTTCGACGCACTCAGGCACTTGAGCGAAGCACATCCCTCGGGCCTGTTCCCAATCCTGTCAGAGCACAGCGATGAGAGCCGGGACGCGGCTGATCCGGCGCAGTCACCGACCTCGTCCATAGAGGTCGCCGAAAACGAGCACGAATCAGAGGAGATCGTGCTTGAAACCGGCAGTCATGACCTGGACGAGCTCGACGACCCGGACGAGCTCGATGAGCTCACCACGCAGCGCACGCCCACGCGCGATGACCTGCCCTCGCTGTCCACTGACACCCATGTCGCGTTGGCGCGAGCGCAGGATGACGACGACTACGTTCCGGAGATCGAGGACACCGGCATCGAGTGGGTGGTCCTCGATGATGAAACGGATGCGCGCTGGGCGCAGGGCACGTGGGCCAGCGGTGACCGCGCCACGCAGTCTGACGAGTCGGGCGTAGCGGAAACCGAGAAGAATCTCGAAGACACCCTGAGCCGGGAGGCATCGGCGCTGCTCGGTGAAGACCCTTCCCTGACCAGTGGCAGCTTCTGGACAGAATCATCGACGCCGGACGAGCCTGACCCCCTGAGCGACACGGCTACGCATTTGTGGCAAGCGCCTGTGGAGCCGAAGAACTGGCTCATGGACGACGAGGCGGCAGCGAACCAAGCCTTCAGCGACGAGTTGCCGATGCTGCTGCTCACCGACACATCGCTCGAAGAAGCGCACGATAACCAGGAGCCGTCTGAACCTGACGAAGCTGAGCCTGACGAAGCGCGTGAGCCGGAGGCAGGTGTCAGGTTCACGACCGGATCGGACCCTGCGGCAAATACCGACCTGACCGGGCGCATCGACGCTGCCGAAGCGATCGAGCGTCCCGATGACATGCGCCTGCCCGAGGACCTGGAACTTGCCGAGGAAGTCTATCTGTCTGACGAGCCCGAGCTCTCCGGGGAACTGTATCTGTCCGAAGACCTGGATCGGTCCAGCGACCCAGGCAAGGCCGAAGAAATCAGGATCTTCGAGACCTTCGATTTAACCGGTCGGGCCGCAGCGGTGGGTCAAGCCGCGCCGGTGGGCCAAGCCGCGCCGGAACCGCCGCCGCAGGAAAGCCCGCTCCCGTCTCCCGAACGAGTGCCTCAGGCGCGCACGGCGCGACCGAGGCCGGACAAATTTCCCGTTCGCCCCCCGTCGGTTGACTCACTGGAACGCGGTAACAAGCCCATTAGGTCAAGACGCTGGCCGTCCGTGGTGCTTGCGGTGTTACTGCTGGCCGGCGTGGTCGCTCAGAGTGTCCACCACTTCCGCGACAGCCTGGCCCTTCACCCGCTTACCGGACCCGCTGTCAGCGTGCTCTACGAGAGCTTTGGGCGACCGCTCTTTCCGGCCTGGCCGCTGGAGGACTACGAGCTTCGGGCTCAGGAGGACGCCCTCATGGCCGCTGACCGGCAACTGCGGATTCGCGCGACGCTGAGTAACCGGGGTGAGCACGCGTTGCCATCGCCGTTGATACGACTGACGTTGCTTGATCGCTGGGGCGAGAGCATGGGCAGTCGGATGTTTCAACCGGGAGAGTATCTTCCTGCGCAGAGCGCATCGCGACTGTTACCCGGCGCGCAGCTGGATGCAACACTCTCGGTGCGAGCGCCGCCGGGCGAGCTATACGGCTATCGACTCGATGTCTGCCATCGGATGGATGCGGGGAACGTGCGCTGCGACGCGCAGTCGCGTTGAGTGCGCGACCGTTGCGCGGCGCATCATGGTGTTGCGCCATCGCCTCGCCAAGCGATGAAACAGAAACTTGCAGGCAGCTTCTTCTCATTCACTTCAAGCACACACGCAGTTGCCGTTGCGCCCGACTTCGCGGGCGTTCACACAGGCCGTCGCTGTGCTATGATCGCTGCCCCGTTTCGGCACCGACAAACGACATTGCGTCGGGCCGCACACGGTGTTGAAAATAGTGAATCAAACAGTCGACACAGACTGAAGGTTGCGACAGACACCTCGTCGAGCGCAACGATTTCCGAGGGGTGGCGTAGGGTACGCCTTGTCTCACAGATTCTGCAGTCTATGGGGTTTGGCAGCACAGTGAGTAAAGCAAAGATGAATGGTGCTGCCTCTCCCGCGTGCATCCGCGCAAATGACGAGCCGCTGTGCGATCTTACCGAGCAGGCGCTTGGCGCCTATTTTGCCAATCTCAATGGCCACGCGCCCGGCGCTCTGTATGATCTGGTGATGCAGGAGGTCGAACGACCGCTGTTTCGTGCCGTCATGGAGTTCACGCACGGCAATCAGACGCAGGCTGCCACGATATTGGGCATCAATCGCGGTACGCTGCGCAAGAAGCTCAAGTCCTACGAACTGCTCGATTAGGATTATGCTGCAGATCAGGCGCGCCTTGCTGAGCGTCAGCAACAAGGCCGGCATTGTTGAGCTGGCAGAGGCACTTGCGGGCGGGGGCGTCGAGTTGTTGTCCACCGGAGGTACGGCCACGCTGCTGCGTGAGGCCGGCGTCGATGTCATTGACGTCTCGAGTGTCACCGGCTTTCCCGAGATCATGGATGGGCGGGTCAAGACGCTTCACCCTGTCATCCACGGGGGCCTGCTCGGTCGCCGTGGCATCGATGACGAGGTCATGCGCGATCACGGGATCGGCCCGATCGACCTGCTGGTGGTAAACCTCTATCCTTTCGTGCAGACGATATCCCAACCCGGCTGTACGCGGGAACAGGCAATAGAAAATATCGATGTGGGTGGGCCCGCCATGCTGCGTGCGGCCGCCAAGAACCACGTGCATGTGACGGTGGTGGTCGATCCAGGCGACTATGACTGGCTGCGCCAGGAGATCTCCGCGGGGCGCGTCGCCTCCCCGCAGCGACGTGAACGCCTCGCCGCGAAGGCTTTCGCGCATACAGCGGCCTACGATGCCGCGATTGCCAGATACCTGGGCGCCGAAGATGGCGACGGTGAGCGCTGGCCACAGCGCCTGATGCTGGAATTCGACAGGCGTATGGAACTGCGCTACGGCGAGAACCCGCACCAGCGTGGTGCGTTTTATGTCGAGCCAGGGGCCGGGCGAGGACTGATAGGCAGTGCCGAACAACTGCAAGGCAAGGCGCTATCCTATAACAACATCACGGATGCAGACGCGGCATTGGAATGCGTCAAGCAGTTCGCTGAACCCGCCTGCGTGATTGTAAAGCATGCCAATCCCTGTGGTGTGGCCATCGCCGGCAACCTGCTGGATGCCTACGAGCGTGCATATGCCACAGACCCGATCTCGGCCTTTGGCGGCATCATTGCGTTCAACGGCATCCTCGATGCGCAGACGGTTGCGGCGATTCTGGATCGCCAGTTCGTGGAGGTCATCATCGCACCGGGCGTCGATGCCCTGGCACTGCCACTGCTGGCCGCCAAGCGCAATGTGCGGGTTCTGGACACCGGCGCATGGCACGACGACGCGATCGCCGCCCTGGACTATCGAAGGATCGGCGGTGGACTGCTCGTCCAGGACATCGATCACGGACGCATCCATGCCGCCGACCTCAAGACGGCCACACGGCGCAGCCCGACGCCACGAGAACTCACCGACCTGCTGTTTGCCTGGAAAGTGGTCAAGTTCGTCAAATCCAACGCCATCGTCTATTGCCAGGAAGGCCGCACGATCGGCATCGGCGCGGGCCAGATGAGCCGCCTCTACAGCGCCCGCATCGCCGCAATCAAGGCTGCCGACGAGAAGCTCGAGGTGCGCGGCTGCGTGATGGCCTCCGATGCGTTTTTCCCGTTCAGGGATACCGTGGATGAGGCAGCGGCGGCAGGTATCACGGCCATCGTGCAGCCGGGCGGCTCGATGCGGGACCCCGAAGTCATCGCGGCGGCCGATGAGCATGGCATCTGCATGGTGTTCACTGGCATGCGTCACTTCCGTCACTAGGTCTGACGAGGCCTGCGCATGAAGGTCCTGATCATCGGCGCCGGCGGGCGTGAACATGCGCTGGCATGGAAAGCCGTCCAGTCCAGCGGCGTCACGGAGGTGCTCGTGGCCCCCGGCAATGCCGGCACGGCGCTCGAGCCCGGGGTGCGCAATGTCGCGGTGGCGGCCGATGACATCGACGCTCTGCTGGCGCTGGCCCGCACCGAAGGCATCGGGC
>JBGTIC010000488.1:0-3938 GCA_041745895.1 Gammaproteobacteria bacterium | reverse complement strand
GCTGGCAAAGCCCTGAAGGATGCCGTAAACTGACGCGCCTCTCTCAGGGGGTGCTTAGCTCAGCTGGGAGAGCGTCGCCCTTACAAGGCGAAGGTCGGGGGTTCGATCCCCTCAGCACCCACCAGTCAATGGAGTGGTAGTTCAGCTGGTTAGAATACCGGCCTGTCACGCCGGGGGTCGCGGGTTCGAGTCCCGTCCACTCCGCCATATTCAAGAGGGCGCCCAAGGTGGCGCCCTTTTGTTTTTCTGCCAGACAACTTCGGCTAGGCTTGCAGACCACAAACGGTCGAGCCTGCGTGGATTGAGGGATCATGCTGCAGAGCATTCGTGAAAAGATCACCGGATGGGTGGCCGGCGTCATCATCGGTCTCATCGCCCTGAGTTTCGTATTCTGGGGGGTGGGTGATTTCGGTGCCGCGGGCCGCGATGCGGTCGCTGTGGTCAACGGCGACGAGATTCCGCGTCGCGAGTTCGAAGCGGCTTACCAGCGTCAGCTCTTCCAGCTCACGGAAGCCTATGAAGGCAGCGTGCCTGACGAGATCCGCCGCCAGACACGCGAGCGCGTGATCGAGGGTCTGGTGCAGGAGCGCCTGCTCACGCAGCGCGTAGACGAACGCGGCTACCGTGTCCCCGACGATGTGCTTGCCCAGTCGATCCAGTCGATCGACGCGTTCCAGGTGGGCGGGAGTTTCTCGCTGGACGCTTATCGCGCGCGACTCATTGCGCTGGGGATGTCACCGGGCATGTTTGAAGAGGAGCAGCGTCGGGCCATTGCGCTCGAGCAGCTTCAGGACGCGGTCGCGACCACCGGCTTCTACACGCCCACAGAATTCCGTCGGTATATCGAACTTGCCCAGCAGCAGCGCGAAGTGGCCTGGACCAGCTTTGCAGTGAGCGAATTTCGTGAGCAGATCGAGTCGGTCAGCGACGAACAGGTGGCCGCGCACTACGAGGCCAACCAGCAGCGCTACATGGCCCCGGAAAGCGTCGATATCGAGTACGTTGAAGTGACGCTGGCCCAGGTGAGTGCCGATCTGCCGGTGGATGAGGATGCGCTGCGCGACTATTACCAGCGTACTGTTGCCGATTTCGCCTTGCCCGAGCAGCGTCGAGCGCGCCACATCCTGATCACAGCCGATGGCCAGCGTGACCTGGCCTCGGCTCAAGCCCTGGCCACGTCGCTTCGCGGGCGCATTGCCGCGGGCGAGGCGTTCGAAGAGCTTGCCCGTGAATTCTCCGACGATGTCGGCAGCGCAGCCCAGGGCGGGGATCTGGGCTGGGCCGAGGAGGGTTTTTTCGTCGAGCCCTTCGAGCGCGCGCTGTTTGCACTTGAGACGGGCGAGGTGTCGGATCCGGTAGAGTCGGTGTTCGGCTTCCACATTATCCGGCTCGATGAGATACGCGAGGGCGAACTGCCAGCGTTCGAGGATATGCGCGAGGATCTGCGCGGAGAATACCTGCGCAGCGAAGCGGAGAATCGCTTCATCGACAGCGCCAACGCGCTGGCCGATTCGGCATTCGAGTACCCGGACAATCTCGCGGCCATCGCCGAGTCTGAGGGCCTGACCGTGCAGACGCTGCCCGGGCTAACGCGCGCCGGCTCGCCGCTGTTCCTGAATTCCCAGCCGGTCGTGGAGGCGGCCTTCACGCCGGCCGTCATGTTGGACGGCGAGCTCAGTCCGCTGGTTCAGATCGACGATGATCATGTCGTCATGCTGCGTGTGCGTGAACATCACCCTGCGGAAGTACGCCCGCTCGAGGACGTAGCTGACGATATCCGCGAGGAACTGGAGCGTGACGCGGCCAGCCGCCTGGCGCGTGAAACCGGCGCGGCCTTTCTGACCGAGCTGCAGGCTGATACCGATGCCGATGCGCTGGCCGAGCGTTTCGGTCGCACGCTCAGCGCCCCGGAGTTTTACTCGCGCCAGGCGTTCAACGCGATACCGCCCGCCGTGTTGTTCGCCGTGTTCGAGCGACCACATCCGGCGGATGGCGAGGTGATCATCGAAAGTATCGCTCTGGACAACGGTGATTACGCCGTATTCGCCTTGACCGGCGTGCGTGCCGGAGACCCCACGGAGTTCGAACAGGCGCTACGCGACATGGAAAAGAATCGTCTGGCCTCCCAGAACGGCTTCCAGGACTTTGCGCTCTACCTGACGGCGCTGGAATCCGCGGCGCGTATCCGCCGCCGGGCCGAGGCACTGGAAGAGACGTTCTAGAACGATTGGGATAACCAGAGGACACCCGCGCACCACGGGCAAACCCCCGATGCGCAGACTCTGGGGATACCTACAACCGGGTTTGGACCGCTGGTGAACGACTACTCTGCAGACCTGTCTGGTCATAGGCGGCCATCGAGAACCACCAGTTGCCCCGCCTCAGGTTCTCGACCACGTATCGCGACAGACCAGGGTTTCTGAGCTCGATTGTGGTGTCGAGGTTATTCCTGGATCTTCCATAAAAGATTCTGAAGCCGGCAAGATTGTTCAGCGGTGTCCCGTCGGCTCGCTCGGTAGGTGCCTGCCAGGACAAGGTCACGTTGGCCCTGCCCGGACCCACGACCTCGACCTCGAAAGGCCCGAGGGTAGCAGAGCCTGTAGCGTCGCTGACGGTGATGCGCATCCCACCATAGGTGGCCATGTTGCTGTTTCCTGGTGTTCCGGAAATGCTTCCCGAGCTTGGGTCGAAGTTCGCCCAGCGCGGCACGTTCTGCGCGGAGAAATTGCGCGCGCCCTGGCCCCCGGAGACCTGCGGCGTGAAGCTGTAGCGTTCGTCTACCACGGCTTCAGTGGGTGGTGATCCCGAGATGCTCAGTTGGGCTTCGTTGGACGGTGGCGCTTCGCTGGACGGTGGCGGCTGCCAGCCTGTGGGATGGGGATTTGCACTGCCGGGAATGCCGCTGGTGATACCGGGGCCGCTGCCGGTCCCCGGCGTCTGGGAATCGGATCCGCCGCAGCCGAACAACAGCATTGTGACGAAGATAACACCCGCGAGGGTCGTTCCCCGACGTGTTGGTGCGTGTGAAACGGCCACAGGGGGAGTGGCGTTGACGTGGTCCATCACGGCCTCGCAGTGCAATATTTGTAGGAATGGACTGTTGCACAAATCAGACAGTGTCTGTGATTTGCGACAAAAACCCTCATAGATTCAGTAAGTTGCAAAACATGCGGCACTCTGCCGACATCCAGGCAAAGTGTCAAATCTTTCGACACCGCTATTTTTGCGACTGCTTTGCCTTCAGCGGTTTGCCCGCGATACTTGACAGAATGTGCCAGCGCGAACTGCGCATCTGCGTGCCCGGTACGCGCTGTCCGGTCAGTCCGAGTGGCGCGTATTCGTCCTAATTGACGAAGTACGCGATCTCCGGGGCAAGGCCGCTCTCCAGGCCGTTGCTGCGATAGGCCGTGGCACTGAAGTACCAGGTGGTGCCCGCGCTCAGGCCCTCGATGACATAGCTGCTCAGTCCCGAGTGCAGTTCCACGACCTCTTCGTAATCTCCGGGGCCGCGGCCGTAGTAGAGCCGGAAGCCGGCGAGATCGGTCAGCGGCGCACCGTCGACAAGCTGTGTCGGCGCCTGCCAGTTCAGCGTGACGTTGCGCGTGCTGCCGTCGACGACGGTGATCTCGAAACTCGAAAGCGCCGCCTGTGTATGGCCATCGGTAACACGGATCACGATGCCGCCGTGAACGCCGGTATCGCCGATGGCGGGTACTCCGTGCAACGCGCCTGTACTCGAATTGAAACTCGCCCACTGGGGGCGGTTGCTGATCGTAAAGCTCAGCGATGCAGATGCAGCGGCGCCGACCTGCGGGGTGAAGTTGTAGACCTCGTTGACCTGTGCCTGAGTAGCCGGGCTGCCGGAAATCGTCACCGCGATCGGTGCCGGCTGCGGCTCGGGTGCAGGCTCAGGAGTCGGCGCCGGCTCAGGCCCAGGC
>JBGTIC010000487.1:0-17873 GCA_041745895.1 Gammaproteobacteria bacterium | reverse complement strand
TACATGCCGACCGCCCTGCCCGGCCTGTCGGCTGGCAAGGCCAGCGAGTTGCTGCAGCTGACCGACCGCATGATCAAGACGGTGCCGGAGGTTGAGCATGCCTTTGGCAAGGCCGGTCGCGCCGACACCGCCACTGATCCGGCCCCACTGGAGATGTTCGAGACCACGGTCACCTTCAAGCCGCGCAGCGAGTGGCGCCCCGGCATGACGATGGAGAAGTTGCGCGAGGAACTGGATCGAGCGGTGCAGGTTCCGGGCCTGACCAACCTGTGGGTGCCGCCGATCCGCAACCGCATCGATATGCTCGCCACCGGCATCAAGAGCCCGATCGGAATCAAGATTTCGGGCCCCGACACCCTTGTACTGGAAGCCCTGGCCGAGTCCGCCGCTGAAGTGGCCAAGGGCGTGCCGGGCGTCAGTTCGGCCGTGGCCGAACGGGTCGCCGGCGGACGCTACGTCGACGTGCGCATCCGTCGCGAGGCGGCGGCGCGCTACGGTTTCAATCAGGCGCAGGTGCAGGCCCTGATCGCCACTGCAGTCGGCGGCAACCCGATCGGTGAAACCATCGAAGGCCGCGAGCGCTACCCGATCGTGCTGCGCTTCCCGCGCGATCAACGCGACAGCCTGGCCCGGCTGGAAGCCTTGTCACTGGTCTCCGCCAGTGGCGCCCAACTGACCCTTGGCAGCATCGCCGACATCACCGTCGTTGCCGGCCCACCGATGCTCAAGAGTGACAACGGCCGGCTGGTCAGCTATGTCTACGTCGACGTGGCCGGCCGCGACCTCGGATCGGTGGTGGCCGATCTGCAACAGGACGTTGCCGCACAACTGCAGCTGCCGGCCGGCTACGCGATCGGCTGGTCGGGCCAGTACGAATATCTGCAGCGGGCGCTGGAGCGTCTGCGTTGGGTAATACCGGCCACGCTGGGGATCATCTTCGTGCTGATCTATCTGGTGTTTCGCAGTGCCGGCGAGGCGCTGATCATCATGCTCAGCCTGCCGCTGGCGCTGGTCGGCGGCCTTTGGCTGATCTGGATGCTGGGGCACGCCGTATCGATCGCCAGCGTGATCGGCTTCATCGCGCTGGCAGGTGTGGCGGCGGAGTTCGGCATCATCATGCTGCTCTATCTGCGCCAGGCCTGGCAACGCCGGCTGGCACTGGAACCGGCGGCTGGAGCCGCTGCCCTCGACGAGGCGATCCGAGAAGGCGCCGTGCTGCGGGTGCGACCCAAGGCGATGACGGTTGCAACCATCCTCGCCGGCCTGCTGCCGATCATGCTCGGCGGCGGTGCCGGTGCCGAGGTCATGCAGCGCATCGCAGCGCCCATGGTCGGCGGCATGATCACCGCGCCCCTGCTGTCGATGCTGGTGATCCCGGCGGCCTACCTGTTGCTGCAGCGGCGGTCGCTCAGGGGGGCACCGCACCGATGATTACGGCCGGCAGTGTCATGTTAACCCGGATATTTCATAAACCTTCTACTGCGGCCGCCGCCCGTACTGATCAAGGCGGGCACGTCGTGGCGCGGTTTGCTCCCATTTGTCGGCTCAACGTAGAGCAAACTACGCCTTCACCGCCAAATGGTCCGCGAACCGCACCACGACGCGCCCTCGGCGGCCTCGCGACGAACGTTCATGAAACATCCGGGTTAAAAAGCTGCTTGCCTCATTCTCACCCAGGTCAACCACGCATTCAGATCATTCATACAACTTCGCCATGAACACCGTCGCCCAAAAAACGATGCAACGAGTGCTTGAACGCTGCGGCGTGCCTTGCGCGAGTCCGATCTCGGCCGATCTGCTCAATCACCATTGCTTCTGTCTGGCCGTCGACTCGGCTGAAGTGCGCGCGAATCTCAACCGGATCCTTGCGGCGCATGGGGACGTTGGACAACTGACCGAGGCACACACCAACCTGTTTTCGGCGCTGCCCGTGTTCGTGCCAGCGAGCATGCTCAGAGGCATGGCCGAAGCGGTGCGCACCCTGACCTCCGTGGTGACACTCGAGCCCTATCTGCGCGCAGCGCTCAGCCGCGCACCGGAGATTGCCCGGCACGATCCCGGGTCGCCCGGTGGCGTGCTCGGATTCGACTTCCATCTCGCCGCGTCCGGGCCGAAACTGATCGAGATCAACACCAATCCCGGCGGACTGCTGCTCAACGTGATGTTGGCTCGAGCGCAGCAGCTTTGTCTGCCGGAACTCAGTTTCGCGCTCGACGGCGTAGCCGCCGAGGCGCGTGCCGCATCGGTACTGCTCGAGGAGTGGCGGGCGCAGACATCAGTTGACCACGACGCGATCATCGCGATCATGGATGAAGCGCCGGAGCAACAGTTCCTTTACGCCGAGTTCGTACTCTTCCAGCGCCTGCTCGAAGCGCAGGGCTACCGAGCTGTCATCTGCGACCCAGCGGCACTTCGCTACTCGGAAGGCTCACTGTGGTTCGGTACACAACGCGTGGGCTTCGTCTACAACCGACTGACCGATTTTTCGCTCGCCGGCGACCACTTGGCGCCGTTACGCGAGGCTTATGTCGCGGGCGCTGTGGCCCTGAGTCCGCACCCGCGCGCACACGCCATCTGGGCCGACAAACGCAATCTGTGTCAGCTCAGCGATCGCGATTTTCTGGCCAATTCCGGCTTGTCCCGCGACGAGCAGGAGGCGCTCGCCGCAGCGGTGCCCCTGACCCTGACGGTAACCGATGCCAATCGAGAGTCGCTTTGGCGTGAGCGCCGTAGCTGGTTCTTCAAGCCGGCCGCCGGATTCGGCAGCCGTGCCAGCTATCGCGGTGACAAGCTCACCCACAAGACCTGGGCCGCGATCACCGAGCAGCCCTATGTCGCCCAAGCCCTCGTGCCGCCCAGCGAACGCTACACGGGGATTGACGGGAGCCCGCTCAAGGTGGATGTGCGCTGCTACGCATATCGCGGCGAGGCGCTGCTGTACGCCGCTCGTCTCTATCAAGGGCAGACGACCAATTTCCGCACCCCCGGCGGCGGCTTCGCGCCGGTGCTGACGCTGCTGGACCCGGACGAGCCCGCGTTGATTCCCGGCCCGGCGGGCTGACCACTCCAGCATGTATCAAGGATAGGGAGAGCATCATGAAACTGCTAAAGACCCTCGTCGTTCTGGCAATTCTCGGCGTTGCGGTCGCAGCCGCAGTCGTCTGGAGTGGTGTCTACAACGTCGGCGCCGACGATCCGCACTGGTCTGCGACCCATCGCGTGCTGGAGGTGGCGCGCAAGCGCTCGATCGCGGTCCGCGCGGAGGAAATCGCGGTGCCCGACCTGTCGGATACCGCCCTGATCCGCAGCGGCGCCGGCAATTACCACGCCATGTGCGTCACCTGCCATCTCAGCCCCGATCTTGGCGAAACCGAGCTGAGCATTGGCCTTTATCCACGTCCGCCAAGCTGGGATGCGCTCGGGGACCTCGATCCGCGTGCATCCTTCTGGGTGCTCAAGCACGGCATCAAGGCTTCCGGCATGCCGGCATGGGGCAAGAGCATGGACGATCGCTACCTGTGGGGCATGGTTGCGTTCATGCAGCAGTTCCCGACGATGACCGCCGAGCAGTACAGCGCGCAGGTGGCGGCCAGCCCCGGCCACAGCCACGGCGGCGGTGAGACCGATGTCGGAGGCGGTGATCCAGACGCCAGTCACGGTGCTGCGCCGCCTGATCGCCCACGGTCTTCGTTCGAGCCCCCCGAATGTCCGGTGGCCGTGTCCTGCAGCGACGATGACCACCACTGATCCGTTCACCCACGGGGCGCGCAGCCCCAACCAGGAGATACCCATGACCATACGATTGACCACCATCGTACTTGCGCTGGCGCTCGCGGCACCGACCGTCTGGGCGCATGGCGACGAAGAGCACGGCACCACACAGATCGATGCCGGCCGGGACACGACCGGCGCCACGCTCATCATCGCGCCCGACGCGTCGGCTGCGGTCGCAGTGCTGGAACGCTTTTCCGAAGCACTCAGCGCTGGCGACCTGGACGGCGTTGCGGCCGAACTCGATCCCGGCGTCCTCATCCTCGAGAACGGCGGCGCCGAACGCAGTCGCGACGAGTACCTGGGCGCACATGCCAAGCACGATGCCGAATTCCTCAAGGCGGCCCACATCACACTCAAGCGGCGGACAGCCGAGGCCTCGGGCGATCTGGTCTGGGTGGGCAGCGAAAGCGAGATCCACGCCAGCAAGGACGACAAGATGCTGATGATCTCCTCCACCGAGACGGCGGTGCTGCGCAAGACTGCGCAGGGCTGGAAGATCGTGCACCTGCATTGGTCTTCGAGGGCGCAGCGATGAACCGCGCCATTCCTGGATCATGCTTTAGTTTCGTCGCGTCGCTGCTGGTGGTGGGCCTGCTGTCGACAGCCTGTGGGCGCGCGCCGGAGGCGCCGAAGCTTGCGGAGGCGTCGAGCATGGCGGCGAGTGCGCCAGAGACTGGTTCATCGACGCCGGATGAACCTGCGCTCCCCACCGTTCTGGTGCACAAGAGCCCGAACTGCGGTTGCTGCAGCCTGTGGATCGACCACCTGCGGCAGGCTGGCTTCCCGGTAGAGGAGCGCAACACCGATGACATCCAACCGGTAAAGTCCCGGCTCGGCGTGCCGCCAGGCAAAGGCTCGTGTCATACCGCGGAAGTTGATGGCTATATGGTCGAGGGCCATGTGCCCGCGGAGGACATCCTTCGCCTTCTGACCGAGCGCCCGGAGGCGCGCGGCCTGGTCCTGCCGGGCATGCCCATGGGCTCACCGGGCATGGAAGTATCGGACGGACGGGTGCAGCCCTACACGGTAGAGCTGGTGGCCCTGGACGGAACGACGACACCCTTCAGTCGGCATGGGTCGCCGCAGCCCTGATCGATACACCAGCACTGCCCGGACCGCCCGGCTCCAGCCCGGGCGGTCATGGCACCGCTTATCTGCTCGCTTTGCGACACGCAACACTCCATCACAGCACCGGGGCCATCAAGTAGGCCGCGCGGGACACTGCGCGGAACCAGAACGGCTTGTCATCGACTTCGCCAGCAGCCATCTCCCTGGATCGAAGAAAATCCTCTTCGAACATTGTGCCTACTTTCGTGGCGAACGCCTGCTCGTTGACGATGGCGCTGATTTCAAAGTTCAGTCGGAACGAGCGATTGTCCAGATTGACCGTTGTGATAGCAGCCATATGGTCGTCGACCAGGATCGCTTTTCCATGCAGGAATCCCGCCTGATACCGGTGAACCTTGACTCCGGCATCTAGCATGGGACCGACAAAGGCATAGGCGGCGTAGTACAGCAGCGCATTGTCGGGTTCCTCCGGTATCAGGATCCGCACATCGACACCAGACAGCGCGGCCAACTTCAGCATGCCCTGTACACCCTCGTCCGGCACGAAGTACGGACTGGAAATCCAGATGCGCTCGCGGGCGCTGTGGATGAGCTGTTGCACCATCAAGCTCGCTGTCTCGAAGCGATCGGCCGGTCCGGAGGGAAGAATGAGGACCGCTGCATCACCTTCGGAAGAAACGGGGTTCCAGGGCAGATCCAGGATCTCTCCCGTGGCCCAGTACCAGTCCTCGACAAAGGAATGCTGCAGATTGAGCGCGGCCGGACCATCCACGCGCAGGTGCGTGTCCCTCCAGGCACCGATCCGCGCGTCCGTGCCCAGGTATTCGCTGGCGATGTTGAATCCCCCCAGCCATCCGTGTGCAGCATCTGTCACCAGCAGCTTGCGATGATTACGAAAGTTGTACTGGAACCGGTTGCCGGAGCCGCGGGTAGAGTGAAACCGGTGAACGCTCACGCCGGCGTCGGCAAGCTTTTCAACGTACGCGGTTGGCAGCGCGTAGCTTCCGATTTCGTCGTAAAGCAGATACACATCCAGGCCGGCCTCGGCCCGCTCGATCAAGCGATCCTGCAGCGCGCGGCCCACCTCGTCATCTCGCAGGATGTATGTCTGGACAAGGACGTACTGGCGAGCTGCAGCTATACCCTCGAAGAGACTGCTGAAGGCGGCCTCGCCATCGACGAGGAGGTCCAGACTGTTGTCAGAAAGGAAGTGACTCTTGGCCAGGGCTTCAAGCCCACCAAACCGGTGCGGATCATCGGTCGTCTGCGAGCGGAAGGGTCGGAGCGCCTGCAGCGTATCCCCCAACGACGCAGCGAGCCCGCTGTCCAGGTCTCGCCTGGATATCACGTAACCCTGAAACTTGGTCCTTCCGAAGACCCAATAGACGGGGACCGAGAAATACGGGAGCGTGTTCAGGGCCACGATCCAGGCAACGGCGCCCTGCGGTGTGCGAGTGTCCATCAGCGCGTGCAGGGACGACACGAAACCCAGGGCATGCGAGATCAGGAGAATGCCCGCCCAGACACGGCGTCGTCTTTGCTTCTTGCAGCGACTCCTCGGATCGGCGGGTTGCCGGGCGTGCTCATCATGCTCGAGTTCGGCTGACATTGACTGGGGGCCTTGCGTCGTCCCGCTTCATCCTATTCGACTTTGCAACCTGCAACTGCGGTGTCCATATGAGGCAGCTTCAATCGGTGGGGTGGAGGTGAACTGCTCGATCGCTTGTGGCGTCGACGGCATCCGTGAGGCAGAATCCAGACACTGGCCGTTCCGGGGGTACTCGATCATGCAACCACGAGTTTCGATTTCGCTGCTCCTGGCAATGATTTCGCTGAGCAGCACCCCGCTCGCGCTGGCGCATGACTCGCGAATGGTCGCCAATGAGCGGTTCCGTGTAAGTGTAGGACTACTCAAGGAGCCCATTCTGACGCAAGAGCGAAACGGGCTTGATCTTGTTGTCCGACCCGCTGGACAACCCGATCCAATACCGGGACTCGAAGAGAATCTTAACGCCGAGATCATCGCTCCTGATGGCGATCGCAGGCGGGAGTTGCCCATTCGTCCCCAGTATGGAAGTCCGGGTCGGTATACGTTCGACGTCCTGTTGACAGAGCCAGGCATCTACAAGGTGAGGGTCTGGGGTGAGATCGAAGGATCCTCTTTTGACGAGATGTTTACGCTCAGCGAGGCCCGTCCGCTGTCGGACATCCGGTTCCCCTGACCTTAGTAGCCCGCGACCGGCCGCACGCGCGCAACCAAGCCACGCCGCGCCCACCAGAACCCGGCTGTGGGCAGGATCAGCCACTGCAAGACCGGACTCAGACCCGCGCCTAGAAGCGGTACGAGCGGCATCGCGTCGCTGTAGGCCCAGCTTTGCCGTATCTCGATATTGAGCCACTCGCTGAACAGCGTATAGGCCAGCCCAAAGACCACCGCGAGTGCGGCGACCCGCGCGTAATGCTGCTGTGGCCATGTGCGGCCGCCAGCAAGAACCGCAGCAAGCGCGAGGCTGCCGGCGGCGATCAGCCAATCACCCACGCTGCAGTGCAAGGCAGCAAAGCCGATCTCGGCGCGAGTGCCGGTCTCCCACAGCGTGTAGAGCGGCATCTGGGCGAACTCCCAGACGACGCTTGCCGGCACCATCAACAAGAAATAACGGCCGACGACTCGGCCTGCGGTGCTATCGAGAATGCTCATCGGATGGGCGTGTCCTGAGGAAGATAAACTCCGTGATCAGGATCGCCGCCATGACCGTTGCTGCCACGATGAGGACCAACGGATCTGAGGTGATTTTTACCCACAGAAAGCCGCCGAGCACGATCAGATCCAGTCCAATTGCCATGACCGGAATCACTGGGTTGGCGTCCAGCTCTTTTCTCAGGTGACGCAGCACACCCCAGTGAATGGCAATGTCCATGATCAGATAAAAGATGATGCCCAGCGCCGCGATACGGGACAGGTCGAAGAAGGCCGTCAGCAGCAATCCCAGTGCAACCGTATAGACCAGCGTATGCTTCTGGATGCTGCCGGGCATGTGGAAGTGGCTGTGGGGGACCAGTTTCATCTCGGTCAACATGGCCAGCATGCGTGACACCGCGAAAATGCTGGCAATGATGCCGCCGGCGGTGGCCAGCATGGCCAGAACTACGGTAAACCAGACTGCGTACTCTCCCAGCGCCGGGCGAGCCGCGGCGGCCAGCGAGTAGTTGCGTGTGGCGATGATCTCCTCAAGCGACAGGTTGCTGGAGACCGCGAAGCCGACCAGCAGGTAGATCATCACGCAGAGGCCGATCGAGATCATGATGGCCCTGCCCAGGTTCCGGCGCGGGTCTTTCAGTTCCGAACCGCTATTGGTGATGGTGGTGAAACCCTTGAAGGCCAGAATACCGAGCGCCGTGGCACCGAGAAAACCAGTCAGGGACGCGCCGCGATCTGCCCCGGAAAAATCCGTCGTCACCGAGTCCGCCACCCACACCCCGACCACGCCGAACAGGACGATGCCGCCGATCTTGACGAAGCCAAGCAACGAGGCCACCCCCTGGATCAATCCTGTGACGGACAGGTTGATCAGAAAGGCCATCAGCAACAGCCCCACCCCCAGCGCGGGAACCAGCCAACTGTCGTCATCGATTTCAAACAGCCGCAAGCTATAGGACCCGAAGGTCCGCGCCAGGAAGCTCTGGGCAATGACCATGGAGAAATACATCAACAGGGCATGGAAGGCAGTGGTCAGGGTCCGGCCATACGCCTTTTCCAGATACATCGCGACGCCCCCAGCAGAGGGGTAGGCATTGGAAAGCTTGACGTAGGAGTACGCGCTCAACGAGACAATCAGCGCGGCAGAAAGAAACGCCAGAGGAAACAGGCTCCCGGTCATCTCCGCCATTTGGCCGGTCAGCGCAAAAATCCCGGCACCGATCATGACGCCCGTGCCCAAGGCAACGGCACCAATCAACGAAAGGCTGTCTGCCTGGTATTCTGACTTTCTGTCCGGCGAAGCGTCCATGTGACTACCGTTTGCCCAGACGAACGCCCAGGTTGTAAATTCCCGCGATCAGCACGCCCGCGAACCAGCACAGGATGAAGATCGTGACCAGACCCAGCGCGACCTGGGAAACAGGCACGCTGGTTTTCAGAATCGGCCCTACGTCGATCCCGTGCATCAAGCTGTTGAAGAAGATCACGGCCTTTTCGTGCGACACGGTGGCCATCGTCAGCACGCATCCGAGGTAGAACACCACGCCGGTCGCACCGAAGGCGTATCCCAGATATCCGGGGTTGAGATAGAGCGAGGGATGCGACGGCGCTCGGGCATGTCCGGACGCGGGGCTATTGCTCTTGTTGGTGCCCATGCTCATGGTCGTTCTCTCCGCTTTTTTCATGATCGTGCATGCCGAAGTGCATCAGATGGCAGAGCATCATTGCCCCAACCAATATGGCCAGTACCCAGCCGCTGCCAAGGCCCATGGCGGGCAGGAGAAAAATCAGCAGGAACGCCAAGCCGCAGCCGATAACCATCATCAGGGTATGTTTCATATCTCTCTGCTCCAGTTTGCTGGTGGGTGTTGAACCGGAACTGCTTGTGGCCGTTGCATTTCCTGTGGCAAGTCCCGATTGAGCCACGCAGCAGCGTCGTAGTCCCGTGGGGAGAGCGCGGAAGGCGACGGCGCGGCACTCCCGGACGGGCTCATAGTTTCACCCGCTTCAGCAGTTGCGCGTTGATTGCCACCACCACCGTGCTCGCCGACATGAGCACCGCGCCCACGGCTGGTGTGAGCAGGATGCCCCACGGCGCAAGCACACCGGCAGCCAACGGAATCGCGAAGATGTTGTAGCCCGCCGCCCACCAGAGGTTCTGCACCATCTTCCGGTAGGTGGCCCGGCTCAGAGTAATGATCCGGGGAATGTCGCGGGGGTCGGACCTCACCAGCACGATGTGCCCGGCTTCGACGGCAACGTCGGCCCCCGCACCGATGGCGATCCCGATATCGGCCGTGGCCAGGGCCGGTGCGTCGTTCACGCCGTCGCCGATCATCGCGACTTTCTTCCCTTGGGCCTGAAGCTCGCGGACCTTGTTGGCCTTGTCGTCGGGCAGCACTTCCGCGAACACGGTGTCGATTCCGAGTTCCTTCGCGACGGCATCGGCCACGGCCTGCGCGTCGCCCGTCAACATGGCAACCTCGATCCCGCTCTCATGCAGCGCGGCGATGGCTTCGCGGCTCTCCTCACGAATCGCGTCCGCCACAGCATAAACGGCCAGGGCACTTCCCTCGCGAACGAGATAGATCGCCGCCTGTCCACGGCTGGCTGCGGCCTCAGCCGCCTCCACAAGTGCCGGTGGCACCTCGACCTGCTCCGCGCTGAGGAGCGCCGGGCCGCCCATGTGGTACTCGGTGTCGCCGATCATCGCCGCAACGCCTTTGCCGGTGATCGAGCGGAAACCTTCGGCGGCAGGAATCTCCATGCCTTTGTCCTCCGCAGTCTTCACGATGCCCCGAGCGATCGGGTGCTCGGACTCCGATTCGATGCCGGAGGCAAGGCGAAGCGCTTCGTCCTCCGTCAGCCCTTCCGCAACGGACATGGCCACGACCCGGAACTCGCCGAGGGTCAACGTTCCCGTCTTGTCGAAGATCACCGTGTCAAGGTTGCGCGCCTCCTCGAGCCCACGTCGGTCACGTACCAGAAGACCGCTGCGGGCCCCCAGCGTGGTGGAGATGGCCACTACCAAGGGCACAGCCAGTCCGAGCGCGTGGGGGCAGGCGATCACCAGCACCGTCACCATACGCACAACGGAGAAGTCGATCGCCGCCCCCACCAACTGCCACACCGCCAGGGTGATGGCGGCGGCGCCGATCGCCACGTAGGTCAGGAGCCGGGCCGCACGATCCGCCAGGTGCTGCGCTCTGGATTTGGATTTCTGTGCATCGGCCACCAAGCGCATGATGCCGGAGAGCTTGGTCTGCTCCCCCGTCCCGGTGACCTCGACACGCAGAGATCCTTCTCCGTTGATCGTGGCGGCGATCACCTCGTCGCCTTCCCGCTTCTTCACTGGCCTGGACTCGCCGGTGATCATAGCCTCGTTGATGTCGCTCTCGCCATTGAGGACCACGCCGTCCGCGGGAATGCTCTCGCCCGGACGCACCAACAGGAGGTCACCGTTCTGCAGCGCGCTGACGGCGACCTTCTCCTCGCCGCCATCGGTGATCCGCGTCGCGGTGTCCGGAAGCAGTTTCGCCAGTTCCTTCAATGCCCCTTGCGCCTGATTTATGGAGCGCATCTCGATCCAGTGGCCAAGGAGCATGATCGCGACCAGCGTGGCCAGTTCCCACCACAGCGCATTCGCCTCGATCAGCCCGAGCTCAACGACCCAGGAAAACAGGAAGGCGACCGTGATGGCGAGCGAGATAAGCGTCATCATCCCCGGCAGTCGCGACCGCAGCTCTCGCCACGCTCCCTGCAGGAAGACCAAACCGCCGTAGAGGAAAACGACGGTGCCGAGCACGGGCCCGATCCAGTCCGAGCCGGGGAACTCCGGGGCGCGGTAGCCGAGGAGCTCCTGGATATGGGCCGACCAGAAGACCACAGGAACGGTGAGCGCCAGCGAGAGCCAGAACCGGTCCCGGAACATCGCGGGAGAGTGACCCTCGTGCTTGTCATGCGCGTCGTGGCCTGCGTGGCTAGAGGCCGCTCCAGGCTTGTGGGGCTGCGCGCCCGGCGCAGCGGAATCGTGCCCACGTTGGCGCACGGCCGACTTGATATCGGCGACCTCAAGTCGGGTTTCGTCGTAGCGCACGGTGGCCGTTGCCGCGGCATGATTGACGGTGACGCTTTCGACACCCGGTACTTCGCCAATGCGCTGTTCGATGCCCTGCGCGCTGAGCACCGACAGCATGTCGCGTACGTCGATCACGCTGGTTTTCATCGTCTATCCTTGTTGGACGTGGCTGGGTCGATTGCAACTTTGTCGAGAAGCCAGCCACCGGTAAAACCGGCGCGCAGCAAGCCGGTGATGATCGGCGCGCAATCTCGCATCAGTCGCCACAGCAGGCCGGAGCGGTGGTTTTCGATCATCAAGATGATCGGCCCCTGGTTGAGACCGAAATGCCACGGTGACACCCACCAGCCATACGGGTTTCCCGGCTCACCGGGATGCGAGGGGTTGAACGAGGCCTTGAAACCGTAGGAGTTGAATTCGGTCAACTTGGCCTGGTGAATGCAGTAGCCCAGGGCCGGCAACACGATCTCGGGTGCGAAAGGTAGCGATGCCACCACGGCCCATGGTGCAAGCGTGCCGTCATCGGGGCCGTAGGGCACGCCGCGTGCCAGGTAGTCGAAGAACTGGCGCTCAATGCCGTTGACCTGGAGAACGACAGGGCCGGGACCTTCGCTCGCCGTGATGCCCCAACAGTGGCTGCCGTAGCCGTTGAACTTATGCGGGTTGACGATCGCGTAGCGCTGCTGCGCATAGGTGGCGCGTCGACTGTTCTCGAAATAGTCGATGCCCTTGCCGAGCATGAACACATCCTGGATACCGCGAAAGTCAATCCAGATGTGAGACAGCTGGTGCGTGAACAGCGGCCCCGCGTACAGATAATCCTCGCCCTCACCCTGCTCCCAGCGGTAGGTGGCGGTCCAGGCCACGTAGCTCTTCGCAGGCAGTGGATGGGTCGGCGAGCCCAGACCCAGCACATAGAGCAACAGTGCTTCGTCGTAGCCTTGCCAGCGGTAAGGGAGGAACCCATTCTCCGGCTTCCAGCCATGGGTGACCGTTGCGCCTCCGTCTTGCGCCCATTGCCAATCGGCGCGGCGATAGAGCGCGTCTGCGAGCGTGCGGACTTCGGTTTCGTCGGCCGTGCCGGCGTCGAAATACACGCCCGCCGTCAATGCGCCGGCCAGGAAGAACGCGCTGTCCACGGTGGACAGTTCGCATTGCCAGGCGCGCCGCCCTGTCTGCATGTCGAGAAAGTGGTAGTAGAAACCCTGGTAACCGGTAGCGTCTGCTTCTGTGCCTTGCGGGCTGTTCCAGAAAAACCGCAGCGTTGCCAGCGTCCGCTGCAACGCCGCTGCGCGCGTCATGAAGCCGCGTTCCACGCTGACGGGGTAGCAAGCCAAGGCCAAGCCGGTGGCCGCAATGCTCGCAGGCCAATCCGGCGCGGTCTTGTCGATCACCAGGCCGTTGGCAGGATTGGTTTCATGCAGGAAGTAGCCGAACGTCTCGCGCTGGAGTCTTTCAAGTACCGTATCGTCGTGAGGCCGTTCTGCATCCCCGTCCTGGACAACATCCGCGATGGTCACTTGAATGCCTTGATCGACGTATCGCACCGCGCTTGAATCCACTGCTCGTTGGACGTGCTGGTCTGGATCTCGCGGTTGACAGCGCGCTTCCATTGCTTCACCAGCCAATTTTTTGCGTGAACCCCGCGCACGACGGTAACTTGACTTGCGCTGTGCTGTATGTGCGGCAGCGAACCTTGCGGCTTTCGGGACGCAGCGTGTTGCACGAGGCGCGCGAGCACCGTGCCCACATGGCTGGTTACCAGGCGTCTGGGGTGCAATCCTCGAACAGGGAAGCTGCCTCTCCTGTCAGTGGTGCAGCCCTTCTCCGTGTTCTGGCGCACAGACGTGCGAGTTGGAACGCACCCACCCTTTAGATCAGCACGCCAATGGCCTCCATGTTCTGCCTTGCGCGCGTGTGCAGCTGCAGTCTTCAAGATCTGATCGATGGCGCAAGAAGCGGCAAATGGCGATTATCCCAGCACACATCATCTCGACTCGCCCGCAGTAGCCGCGCATCGAAGGGAGACCGTATGCAACTCGGCATGATCGGACTGGGCAGGATGGGTGCAAGCATGGTGCCCCGCTTGCTCAGGGATGGCCACGCGTGCGTGGTTCACGACGTGCAATCGTCTGCAGTCGCCGACCTCGACAAGGACCGCGCGACGGGAACCGAGTCATTGAAGCAGATGGTCTCGCAGCTTGGCCGGCCACGCGCGATCTGGCTGATGGTGCGGAAGAAGGCTTTCTGCACTGCGGCCCGCATGGGGCCGGACACTTCGTCAAGATGGTCCACAACGGCATCGAGTACGGCGTGATGGCGGCGTATCCGCCCCCGCCACGCGAGCGGCTGTCGAG
Source organism: Gammaproteobacteria bacterium (assembly GCA_041745895.1). GTDB lineage: Bacteria > Pseudomonadota > Gammaproteobacteria > Steroidobacterales > PWYM01 > PWYM01. The sequence goes on along the minus strand of JBGTIC010000487.1, from coordinate 3,898 downwards.
TATGTGAGTCGAAATGGGGCGGCCAGGAATCCATCATGATCACGTTTGCTCATAACTAAACTCCGCTTCAATTGCGCGTGTCACGCCTGGTCGGTGAATAACCAGATGAATGCGCAATGCATCCGTACCTTGGATCATGAAGTAATTGCCGTAGCTGATTACGCCACCCATCTCCATGGGCTCAAGTGATGTGTAGGAATCGCGGCTGTGCCCAGGATTGCCTACGCTGGCTTGAATTTCCGCATCGGCGATGCGGACTCCAGTCTTGGCGTCAAACAAGGCGACGACGATGTGGGCTGAACTGCTGTTCGCCGTTGTCCCGCCATGCATTGCCTCCGGATCTCCTGGCAACGTCGCATGTTCTTCCTTTACGCGCTTGAGGGGCACCACACCAAGTTCGATGGTCATGCCCTCGATAGTCTGCGAATTGCGAGGCAAGTCCGCGTTATCGTTGCAGCCCGAGGCCATGACAACGACGGCGATCAGGAAACCCATGCACTTGCGGTAATGGCTGCGCTTGCAGGGTTTTGCGGAAATCGAATCCATGAACTTGATTCCATTTCTTGAGAGGAATTCGACCGCCGTAGCGAGGCCGCCTCGTCCGGCCGCGGCCGGAGTGGCGGGGCGATTTCCTGTCAGGCCCTCAGTCGGCGCTTTGCGAGATCTTTGCCTCATCGTGCTCCGCGAGCCATTTATCCAGTTCGGCGATTTCCTTTTTCTGCGCCGCAATGGATTGCGTAGCCAGTTCGCGCAATTCGGCGTCTTTCCCGTTCTTCACTTGAGATTCGGCCATCATCAGCAACATCTGATGGTGCTTGCGCATGTTGGCGGCGAAGTCGACGTCGACATCGCCTGTCATGGACATGCCGGCCTGCCCCTTCATGTCGCCCATGCGCATGCCCATGCCCTTGTGCTCCATAGGCATCGATGAGGACGAATGTGGATGGGTCGTCGCCGGGTCGTGTGCAACGGCGAGCCCCGGAGCCAGCAGCAGTGCGGTGGCCAAAGTCAGACAGCTGAGCTGCCAGCGGGGGAACTTGATCTGTGGCTGCTTCACGTACATGGACATCGCAGTCTCCTGAGACCGGCGGCGGATGCCACCAAGGGTTGTAGATTTGCTTTGGCGAGATCTACGCGCTCCTGCTTTTGAGAGCTGTAGTTCACCGCCTGAGTAGAGCCCAAACTGTACGCGGAATATTCGCGTCGTTTCGTTCGCTAACGAACATGGGACGAGTCCGACCGGATTTGTGCCACCTGCAGCGCGAACTTGGCATTGGCCTTCCCAAGGCGACGTGTTCACCCAGTTGATCTGGCGGTGCGCGTCGGGTGCAGAGCCGGCGCTCTGCGCGGCGCCACACCGACGGATGTCAACGGAGGAATCATGCTGCGATGCGGCGATGACATCTCCATCTGTACGCAGGCCCGCGCATCTTGCCCACACATGCACACGATTGACTGGAGGTAGCAAATGGCGCTTGACTCTGGACCTGGGTCCAGAGTGCAGACTGAGCACCACAGAGGAGATCGGGCATGTCCAGCATGAGTTTTTCCAACATGAGCATTGGCCAACTCGCACAACGGGCCGGCGTCGCCATCGACACCGTGCGTTACTACGAGCGCAACGCGTTGTTGATGCCGGCTGGTCGGCTCGCCTCCGGCTATCGTCGCTATGACGAGACGGAATTGAAGCGCCTGCGGTTCATTCGTCGAGCCAAGGCGCTGGGCTTCTCGCTGGACGATGTCCGCGTGCTGCTGAGCCTCAGCGAGAACCGCGACATCGCGGAGGTAAAGCGCGCGGCGCAACGCAAGCTCGCCGACATCGAGCAGCGCATCGCCGAGCTGGAGCGAATCCGCGCCGGCCTGAACACACTTATTACGGCCTGTCCGGGACACGGACGAGCTGACGCCTGCCCGATTCTCAATGCACTCACGAACGAGGAAAGCTGATGAACGCCGTATCGATCCCGACATTGCACGCTGGCTGTGCCGTTTCAACGCAGCCCGTGCACAACCAGGCCCCCAAGGATGCGGACAAGCCCAGCTCGTGTGATCACAGTGCGCATGCAGCCCACGGATCGAAGCATGCCGGTCACTCCGGAGAGTCCGGAGGCAATGCGCCCGACGGCCTGCTCGATCCGGTCTGTGGCATGACCGTCGCGGAGGATTCGCCGCATCAGGCCGAGCATGCGGGACAGGCCTATCGGTTCTGCTCGGCCGGCTGCCGCAGCAAGTTCGTCGCTGACCCGGACCGCTACCTCAATCCGGAATCAGCCACGCCAGAACCCGCACCGGCCGGCAGCCAGTTCACCTGTCCGATGCACCCGGAGATCGTGCGGGACCAGCCGGGAACCTGCCCGATCTGCGGCATGGCGCTGGAGCCGATGATGCCGAGCCTGGATGACGGTGAGAATCCGGAGCTGATCGACTTCCGACGGCGCTTCTGGTGGACGCTGCCGCTGTCGATCGCGGTGCTGGCCATCGCGATGGTCGGTCACCGACTGCCGGGATTCTCCGCCAACGCCCGCACCTGGCTGGAGCTCGTGCTCACCGCACCGGTGGTGCTGTGGGCGGGCTGGCCGTTTTTTCAGCGCTGGGCCCAGTCGATCGCCAATCGCAGCCCGAACATGTGGACATTGATCGGCACGGGCGTCGGCGCCGCCTTCGGCTACAGTCTGGTGGCCACGTTCATGCCGGAATTGTTCCCCGCCGCCTTCCGCGAGCACGGACGAGTCGGGGTGTATTACGAGGCGGCCGCGATCATCGTCTCGCTCACCTTGCTCGGACAACTGCTGGAACTCAAGGCGCGTTCGAGTACCTCTGCCGCGCTGAAGGATTTGCTTGGGCTCGCCCCGAAGACCGCTCGGCGGCTGCGCGAGGACGGCACCGAAGAGGATATTCCGCTGACCCACGTGCACGTCGGCGATCGCTTGCGGGTACGGCCTGGCGAGAAGGTACCGGTCGATGGCGAAGTGCTTGACGGCCGCTCCCCGGTCGACGAGTCGATGCTGACCGGCGAACCCATCCCGATCGAAAAGACGGCCGGCGCCCGGGTGATCGGGGCGACGATCAACGGCACCGGCAGCCTGGTGATCCGCGCCGATCGGGTTGGATCGGACACCGTGCTTGCGCAGATCGTGCAGCTGGTGGCCCAGGCGCAGCGCTCGCGCGCTCCGATGCAGCGCCTGGCCGATCAGGTCAGTTTCTGGTTCGTGCTGGCGGTTCTCGCGATCGCGCTAAGCACGTTCCTGGTCTGGGGACTGTTCGGGCCGGAACCCGCCTGGACCTTCGCCATCGTCAACGCGGTGGCGGTCCTGATCATCGCCTGTCCCTGCGCGTTGGGACTGGCAACGCCGATGTCGATCATGGTTGCGACCGGGCGCGCCGCGCAGAGCGGCGTTTTGTTCCGCGACGCCGAGGCGATCGAGCGTCTGCGTACGGTTGATACGCTGGTCGTCGACAAGACCGGCACGCTGACCGAAGGCAAGCCGGCCTTCCGCGAGGTGCTCGCTTCCGAGCCATGGTCTGAAAGCGAGGTGTTGCGACTGGCCGCGAGCCTGGACCAGGGTAGCGAGCATCCATTGGCCGATGCGATCGTGGCGGAAGCCCGGCGGCGCGAGATGACACTGGAGTCCGCCAGCTCATTCGAGTCGGTGACCGGCATCGGCGTGCGCGGTCAGGTCGGGCAGCACGCGCTGGTATTGGGCAACACGGCGCTGATGGAGGACATCGGCGTCGCCACAAAGTCGCTTCATTCCGCGGCCGAAGAGCTGCGAGCGGACGGCGCCAGCGTCATGTTCCTGGCCATCGATGGCGCCCTGGCCGGCCTGCTGGCGGTTGCCGATCCAATCAAGGCGAGCACGCCCGAGGCCATTGCGGCGCTGCGCGAGGCCGGATTGCG
>JBGTIC010000486.1:0-1807 GCA_041745895.1 Gammaproteobacteria bacterium | reverse complement strand
GTCGATGCGCGCGTGATGAGCTGCGAGGGGGTCGTGCGCCGAGGCGGTGACCAGCGTCGGCACGGTGGTGTCGCGCAAGGCAGGTCCGCCCGGGAACGTAAAGGCGGCGCGATAGGCAACCCGATACTGGTCTCCGGCGCGCAGCATCTCCACCAGCGCCTTCTGCACGAGCGCCGGCGCAGGGGAGTCCATGTCCATGCGCGCTGCAAGCCGATGCCGGTACCACGGGAAGAACACGTACTGATCGCGCAGGCGCGCCCACAACCAGGCGAGGTGGCTGCCGTCCCAACGCACTTCCAGCGGCGGAAGATAGTGTTCGAGAATGTCGGCGCGCTCGGCATCCGTCAGCGTCGCCAGGCCGTTGACGGCGCAGGCGGTGATGCGCTCCGGAGCAAGTTTCGACAGCGCCACGGCCATGCTGCCACCCGTGTGGAAGCCGTACACGCCCGTGCGACGCAGGCCCAGCGCGTCCATGAGTTCGAGCACGGCAGCGGCAAAGTCCTCCATCGAAGCTTCGGGCACGCCCAGCGGATCGCTGCAACCATAGCCCGGCGTGTCGGGCGCGATGATCGTGAAATGCTGCTGCCAGCGCTCGATCAGCGGCACCAGATCGGCCGAGGACTGGGGCGACTGGTGAAGCATCACCAGGGCAGGACCGCTGCCCGCGCGACGGTAGTGAACCTGGCGCGTTCCCCAGCGGCCCTGCAGCGTGGCGAAGTGACGTGTGATCATTCAATGACCCGTGCGCAGTAGGCGAGCCGCCAATCTGCCAGTCACGGCGCTCCGATGCCAGTCCCGCACAGTCCGGCTCGAAGATAATGGCGTGACTGTGGCCGCGCGCGAGGCTAGAGTTCACACCCCCTGCCGGCCTGGCCCGTTGCGACGTGACGAACATCCTGCTCTATGCGCTGGTCGTGCTCATCTGGGGCTCGACGTGGATCGCCATCACTTTCCAGCTTGGCGAGGTGCCGACCGCCTGGTCGCTGGTCTATCGCTTCGCGCTGGCCTGTGCGGCGCTGTTCGCCTGGGCACTGATCCGAGGCATCCCCATCGGCATCACACTGCGCCAGCACCCGATGGTGGCACTGCAGGGCATCTTCATGTTCTGCATCAACTATGCGCTGATCTACCAGGGTACCCAGTACGTGACCTCCGGCCTGGTCGCAGTGCTGTTCACCGCGCTGATGTTCTTCAATCTGATCAATGAGCGATTGTTCTTTGGCACACCGTTCTCGCTGCGGGTGGTGACCGCGGCGCTGATGGGCTTCACCGGGCTGGTGATGGTGTTCTGGCCGGAGCTCGATGGTCTGGGTCTGGGCGGCGACAGCCTGACCGGTGCATTGCTGGTGCTGGGCGGCGCGCTCAGCGCCTCGCTGGGCAACATGGCGGCGATACGCAACACCCGCGAACAGATGTCGGTGATCACGCTGAGCGCCTGGGGCATGCTCTACGGCACCGCGCTGCTGACGCTCTATGCCCTGGTGCAGGGTCAGGCACCAGGCTTCGATACCCGCGCCCCCTACGTGCTGTCGCTGCTGTACCTGTCGATTCCCGGCACGGCGCTGGCGTTCGGCTTCTACCTTGCACTGATCCGGCGCATCGGTGCCAGCCGCGCCGCCTACAGCAACATTCTGTTCCCACTGGTCGCGCTCGGGCTGTCCACCGCCTTCGAGGGCTATCGCTGGAGCGTGTGGGCGGTGATCGGTATGGGACTTGCGCTGGCAGGCAATGCGCTCGCCCTGACGCGCCGCCGGGCACAGCCCGCGGCGGTCACGGCCGCGGAAGGTGCCGGGCTCAAACCGGCGAT
>JBGTIC010000485.1:0-3781 GCA_041745895.1 Gammaproteobacteria bacterium | reverse complement strand
ACCACACCGATTCGGCGCGGCAGCAACGGCAGCGGGCGCTTGCGCGCCTCGTCGAACAGGCCTTCGGCGGCGAGCCGGGCCTTCAGCGCCTCGAACTCGCGCTGCAGCTGGCCCAAACCGGCCTCTTCCATGTGTTCGACGATGAGCTGATAGTCGCCGCGCGGCTCGTAGAGGCTGACGCGCGCGCGCAGCAGCACCTGCAGGCCGTCGGCGGGCACGAACGCAAGCTTGCGGTTGTGCTGGCGGAACATCGCGCAGCGGATCTGCGCGCGTTCGTCCTTCAGCGAGAAATACAGGTGTCCGGACGAGGGGCGTGCGAGGCTGGAAAGCTCGCCTTCGATCCATAAGCGACCGAAGCCCTCCTCGAGCAACAGGCTGGCCTCGCGGTTGAGTCGGCTGACGGTGAAAATCTCGCGCTTTGGTTCGAACAGATCGTTCATGGGCACGCAGTATAGCCGCGTGGTGGCTGGGCGAGCGCAGATGCCGTTGTTTACCTCACCGGGGCTGGGCACGTAGAATGAGCGGTTAACCCGCAGCCTGCACAGGCACTTCCAGATGCGTATCGTCCACGACGCCCTGACTTTCGACGATGTCCTGCTGCAACCCGCCTACTCCGAGGTGCTGCCCCGCGAGGTCGATCTCGGCACCTGGCTGACTCGCGAGATCCGGCTGAATCTGCCGGTGCTCTCGGCGGCCATGGATACCGTTACCGAATCCCGCCTGGCCATCGCGCTGGCGCAGGAAGGCGGAATGGGCATCATTCACAAGAACATGACCGTGGCTGCGCAGGCGCGCGAAGTCAGCCGCGTCAAGAAGTACGAAAGCGGCATCATCAACGACCCGATCACGGTCGGGCGCGACGTGACCATCCGGGACGTTATTGCCCTGACCCATGCCAAGAATATCTCCGGTGTGCCGGTCGTGGATGGTGACATGCCGGTCGGCATCGTCACCCACCGCGACCTGCGCTTCGAGACCCGGCTGGATGCGCCGGTCTCGGAGGTCATGACCCCGCGTGAGAAGCTCGTGACCGTGCGCGAGAACCCCGATCCCGAGGAAGTGCTGCTGCTGCTGCACCGCCACCGTATCGAGAAGGTGCTGGTGGTCGACGCCAAGGGCCGTCTGCGCGGCATGATCACGGCCAAGGACTTCCAGAAGGCCAAGGATTTTCCGATGGCCGCGAAGGATGCGCGTGGCGCACTGCGCGTCGGTGCAGCCGTCGGCACGGGTCACGACACCGACGAGCGCGTCACAGCCCTGGTCGAGGCGGGCGTGGATGTCGTTGTCGTGGACACCTCCCACGGGCATTCGCGCGGTGTACTCGATCGAGTACGCGCCATCAAGCAGCGCTACCCTGCGGTGCAGGTCATCGGCGGCAACATTGTCACCGCCGCAGCCGCGCTGGCGCTGGTCGAGGCGGGTGCGGACGGCGTCAAGGTCGGTATCGGCCCGGGTTCCATCTGCACCACCCGCGTGGTCGCCGGTGTTGGCGTACCGCAGATCACCGCGGTGGCCGAAGTGGCCAAGGCACTCGAAGACAGCGGTGTGCCGCTGATCGCCGATGGTGGCATTCGTTACTCGGGCGATCTGGCCAAGGCGATCGCCGCCGGTGCGCATTCGATCATGATCGGTGGTCTGTTCGCCGGCACCGAGGAGTCGCCAGGCGAGGTCGAACTCTTCCAGGGCCGATCCTACAAATCCTACCGCGGCATGGGCTCGCTGGGCGCGATGGCCGGCTCGCACGGCTCCAAGGACCGCTACTTCCAGGACACTACCGAGGAGCTCGAAAAGCTCGTGCCCGAGGGCATCGAGGGGCGCGTTCCTTACAAGGGCAGCCTTGTGAACATCGTCCATCAGCTCGCCGGCGGTCTGCGGGCAGCCATGGGTTACACCGGCAGCCAGACCATCGAGGAGATGCGCACCCGTCCGCAGTTCGTGCGCATCACTTCTGCGGGCGTGCGCGAAAGCCATGTGCATGACGTGACCATCGTCAAGGAAGCACCGAACTACCGCGTCGAGTGAACCGGAGACGCCCTTGAACCCCGAAGCCGCAGCGGCCCTGCCGGACCTGCACGCGCACCGCATCCTGATCCTCGACTTCGGTTCGCAGTACACGCAGCTGATCGCGCGCCGCGTGCGTGAGGCGGGTGTCTACAGCGAGATCCATCCGTGGGACACGGATGCGGCGGCGATTGCGGCCTTCGCGCCCTCGGGCGTCATTCTGTCGGGCGGGCCCGAATCGGTGACCGCCAACGAAGGCCCGCGCGCCGCCAGCGAAGTCTTCGACCTGGGCGTGCCGGTGCTGGGGATCTGTTATGGCATGCAGACCATGGCAGCCCAGCTCGGCGGAGAGGTCGCGGGGTCCTCGCACCGCGAGTTCGGCTACGCCGAAGTCACGCTGCAGGGCAATACCGGTCTGCTGGCCGGACTGGTCGACGAGCGCGACGCCGCAGGCGCTGATCGCCTGAAGGTATGGATGAGTCACGGGGATCGCGTCGAGCGCCTGCCACCAGGGTTCGCTGCGGTGGCGAGCACGCCCAGCGCGCCGCTGGCGGCGATGGCCGATGAGAAGCGTCGCTTCTTCGGTCTGCAGTTTCATCCGGAAGTCACCCACACGCTGCAGGGCCGCGCGATTCTCGAGCGCTTCGTGCTGGAAATCTGTGGCTGTCCGCCGGTATGGACCTCCGGCAATATTGCCGCCGAGCATATCGCGCGGGTGCGCGAGCAGGTCGGCACCGACCATGTGCTGCTCGGGCTGTCCGGCGGCGTGGACTCCTCGGTGGTCGCAGCGCTGCTGCATGCCGCCATCGGCGATCAGCTCACCTGCGTATTCGTCGACCACGGACTGTTGCGCCTGCACGAGGGCGATCAGGTCATGGCGACTTTCGCCGAGCACCTGGGCGTGAATGTCATTCGCGTCGATGCGGCCCAGCGGTTTCTCGCAGCACTTGCGGGCGAAGCCGACCCGGAGCTCAAGCGCAAGATCATCGGTGCCGAGTTCATCGCAGTGTTCGATGAGCAGGCGGCGAAGCTTCAGGACGTGAACTGGCTGGCCCAGGGCACGATCTATCCGGATGTCATCGAATCGGCCGGCAGCAAGACCGGCAAGGCGCATGTCATCAAGTCGCACCACAACGTCGGCGGACTGCCCGAGCACATGAAGCTCAAGCTCATCGAACCGCTGCGAGACCTGTTCAAGGACGAGGTGCGCAGGCTCGGTGTGGAGCTGGGTCTGCCCCACGAGATGGTCTACCGCCACCCGTTCCCCGGTCCGGGTCTGGGGGTGCGTATCCTCGGCGAGGTTCACGCCGAGTACGCGCAGCTGCTGCGCGAGGCGGATGCAATTTTCATCGAGGAGCTGCGCCGGCATGATCTCTACGATCGCGTCAGCCAGGCCTTCGCTGTGTTCCTGCCGGTGCGCTCGGTCGGGGTGATGGGCGACGGGCGACGCTATGACTGGGTGATTGCGCTTCGCGCGGTCGAGACCATCGATTTCATGACCGCGCGCTGGGCGCATCTGCCCTATGAGTTTCTGGATCTGGTGTCGCGGCGCATCATCAACGAGGTGGCTGGCATCTCGCGCGTTACTTATGACATCTCCGGCAAGCCGCCGGCGACGATCGAATGGGAGTGACTTTGACGTCTGGTACAGTCTCACGCTGAGAGCCGCGAAAGCCCACCTGGGTTTAATGGCGCTTACTTGAGCCCCGGCTGGCGGCCCCTGCGGGAGGTCTTTGGCGGAATGGCTCCCTTCGGTCCGCTTTATTTCCGCCAAAGACCT
>JBGTIC010000484.1:0-1935 GCA_041745895.1 Gammaproteobacteria bacterium | reverse complement strand
AGGAAAGTCCGGGCTCCTGGGGCAGGGTGCCAGGTAACGCCTGGGAGGCGCGAGCCTACGGAAAGTGCCACAGAAAATATACCGCCGTCGTTCGCGACGGTAAGGGTGAAATGGTGCGGTAAGAGCGCACCGCGCGGCTGGCAACAGACGTGGCAGGGCAAACCCCACCCGGAGCAAGACCAAATAGGGGAGCCGCTGCGCGAAAGCGCGGCAACGCACGCCCCGCGTGCTCCCGGGTAGGTCGCTTGAGGCGTGCGGTGACGCACGCCCCAGATGAATGACTGTCCATGACAGAACCCGGCTTACAGGCCGGCTCCCCACTTCTCACTGACAACACCCGGCCGCCCCGCGGCGCAGGGTCGTGCGCGCGTGAACCGCGAAAGCTCTCTAGCCGTCGAGATACCCTCGATAAGCTGCTGATTTACGGTTTCACCTGTCGCCTTTCGGAGTCACGAAACGTCTCACGCGACCGTGTCTAAGTGTTTGTCGAAAAACGGAAAAATAAGTACTTCGGCGGTTGACACCGCGGCCCGGCACTCCCTATAGTGTCGGGAAGTGGGAAAAAGTGGGAATTCAGGGGCCGCGCGGCCTCAAACCAGGACATGTTCAGGGGTGCAACGAAAGTCACGCTGGATGCCAAGGGGCGGCTTGCCGTACCCACGCGCTATCGCGAGCGCATCCAGTCGCGCTGTGACGGCCACCTCGTCGTCACAGTGGACCGTGACTACTGCCTGCTGATGTATCCGCTGCCCGACTGGGAGGAGATCGAACGCAAGCTGGTGCGTCTGCCGAGCCTGAACAAGCAGGCCCGACGCCTGCAGCGCCTGATGGTCGGTTATGCCTCGGAGCTGGAGGTCGACGGCAATGGTCGGGTGCTGCTGCCGCGCGAGCTGCGCGAGTTCGCGGGTCTTGATCGCCAGGCGATGCTCATCGGCCAGGGCAACAAGTTCGAACTCTGGGACGAGGCGCGCTGGAACGAACGTCGCGATGAGTGGCTTGCCGCGGAGGACGATGCCGGTCCGGATCTTCCGGCCGAGCTTGAGCATCTCTCGCTCTAGTTGCGGTGATGAGTACTCATCAACCGGTGTTGCTTGAGGAGGTGCTTCAGGCGCTTTCGCCGCGTGCGCAGGGGCGCTATGTCGACGCCACGTATGGGCGCGGCGGTCATGCCGCGGCGATTCTGACACGCCTGGGTGCGCAGGGCCGTCTGCTGGTCATCGACCAGGATCCCGAGGCGGTGAGTCATGCGCAGGCAACGCTGGGTCATGACCCGCGCGTGCGCGTGCGACAGGGGAATTTCGGCGAGCTCGATCGCATCGTGCTGGAGGTGCTGGGCAGTGGAGGCGTTGATGGCGTATTGCTGGATCTCGGCGTGTCGTCTCCGCAACTCGACACAGCGGCGCGCGGCTTCAGCTTCCAGGCCGACGGCCCGCTGGACATGCGCATGAACCCGGAGGCTGGACAAAGCGCCGCGCAATGGCTGGCCCATGCGCCCGAGCGCGAAATCGTACGTGTGCTGCGCGAGTATGGCGAGGAGCGTCATGCACGCCGCATCGCGCGGCGCCTCATCGCCGAACGCGCGCAGTCAGCGATCACGACGACGGCGCAGCTGGCCGCAATCATCTCGGCCTGTGTGCCGGGACACCTCGAGCGCAAGCATCCGGCGACACGCAGCTTTCAGGCCATCCGGATCTTCATCAACCGCGAGCTGGAGGTGCTGACCCAGGCGTTGGTCCAGGCCGAGCAGCTGCTGGCCCAGGGCGGGCGGCTGTGCGTGATCAGCTTTCATTCGCTGGAGGATCGCATCGTCAAACGCTATCTGCGCCGCGCCAGCCTGGCCGATCCCATCTACGCCGGGCTGCCGGATATGCCTGCGCATGCCCGCCCTCGACTGCGCCTGCTCGGCCGTGCCGTACGTGCAGGCGACAGCGAGCT
>JBGTIC010000483.1:0-2303 GCA_041745895.1 Gammaproteobacteria bacterium | reverse complement strand
CGTCCCGCGCGATGGCCTGCACTGCGCCACGCGCAATGCCCACAGCCACCGAGGCGAACGCAGCCGCCGCCAGCGCCATGAAGTCGAAGCGGTACAGCGCGGTGTCGATACGCGGGCGACCGCTGAGGCGAAACGTATGCGATTTCGGTACGCGCAGGCCACGCATGCGGAAATCCTGGCTGTCGGTGCCGGCCAGCGCGTGGACATCCCAACTGCGCTCGATTTCGACACTTGCAGCAGGCACGGCAACGGCGAGAATCTCTTCGCTATTGTCGGGTTGCGTGTTGGCGGTCACCCAGGTGGCGGAACGGATCAGCGAGGCATAGCGCCAGCGGCCCTCCACCAGGAGATCATCGCCATCGACCCGGGCGGTGCCCGACGCGGCACCCGAGCCAGCAATCAATGCATCGGCGGGACGAAAAACCTGCTCCGCAGTGGCGTGCGGCAACCAGGCGGCGAACAGGCCGCCGCCCGCGCCGATTGCCAGTGAAAAGCCGAGGCTGCCATCGACAGACCCTGCCGCCTCGAACAGCTGCAAGGCCTCAGGCAAGGAGGCCTCGAGTCCTGCGTAGCCATGCGGCACCCATAATTTCCACAGACTCGCGGCCTGGATGGCGGCCAATACAGTCCCCGGCAGTCGATCGGCCGGCAGTTCCCGAGGCGCGACTGCGGCAAGCGCCTCGACCACTGGCGCCAGGCGCTGCAGCACCGCCGCGTCAGTCGCGCTGATAGGTACCGACCAGCCGGTTCATGCCGATGACATGCGGCTCGATCTTCTTCAACAGCTCCCACATCGTCAGGCCCGCCTCGAGCTTGGAGTCGTCCTTGAGCGCGAGCACCATGAAAAAATAGTAGTGCAGACCGTGGCCTGGCGGCGGCATCGGCCCGCCATAGCCCTCACGTCCGAAATCGCTCATCCCCGAAGTATGGCCGCTGAAGTCTTCCGGCAAGGAAGTGACTGATGCGGGGATGTTGTAGAGCGCCCAATGCACATAACCGTAGGTGCCGGCGGCGCCCACCAGCGGCGCATCAGGATCATGGCAGATGATCGCGAAGGACTTCGTGCCCTCCGGCGCATCATGCCAGGCCAGTGGCGGTGAGACATCCTCGGCCTCGCCGGTGTGGCGTTTCGGAATGCGGCCGCCCTGGCTGAATGCGGTACTGGTCAACTGCATGTCTGAGAGTGCAAATCCCATGGTTGGCTCCCTGTCGGTTGTGTCATGGACCTACCGGTAACGATAGGCGCTGAGCGCTGCATTTTGAAGGTGCGTGTCAGGCGGCGGCATCTCGAGCCTCGTCGTAGCCCAGCACGGGTGACAACCAGCGCTCGGCCTCCTCGATGCTCATACCCTTGCGCTGAGCATAATCTTCCACCTGGTCGCGATCGATCTTGCCGACGCCGAAATACTTCGCCTCGGGATGCGCGAAGTAAAAGCCTGATACGGACGCCGCCGGCCACATTGCCAGGCTCTCGGTGAGCACCATATCAGTGTGCCGCTCCACCTCCAGCAACTCCCACAGCAGGCGCTTCTCGGTGTGATCCGGGCAGGCTGGATAGCCCGGCGCAGGACGGATGCCCTGGTAGGCCTCACGAATCAGTTGCCGGCTGTCCAGGCGTTCGTCCGCGGCGTATCCCCAGAACTCGCGGCGCACGCGCGCGTGCAGGCACTCCGCAAACGCCTCAGCCAGACGGTCGGCGAGCGCCTCGACGAGGATGGCGTTGTAGTCGTCGTTGTCCTGCTTGAAAGCCTCGACCCGGGCGCTGAGTTCGTGCCCGGTGGTCACGGCAAACGCACCGATCCAGTCCGCGCACCCGCTCTCCACCGGTGCGACGAAGTCACTCAGGCACAGCTGCGGATCGCCGCGGCGCTTGCCCTTCTGCTGACGCAGGTGGTGCAGCCGCATCCGCTCGGCGCCGCGTGACTCGTCAGCATGCACAATGATGTCATCGCCCTGAGCGTTCGCCGGGAAAAGACCGAGCACACCACGCGGCGTGAACCACTGCTCGGCGACGATACGCTCGAGCATCTGGCGAGCATCCCGGTAGAGACTGCTGGCGGCATCACCGACCACGGGATCGGTAAGGATGTCCGGAAACCGCCCGGCAAACTCCCAGGCATTGAAGAACGGCATCCAGTCGATGTACTCGATGAGCTCGGCCAGATCGTAGTTGTCGAACACCTGCACGCCCGGCTGAGCGGGTCGCGGCGGGGAATAGTCTGCCCAGTCGAGTGCCAGGTGCTGCGCGCGCGCCTCGGCCAGACTCAACGACGGGGTCGCCGACTTGCGCCCGGCATGGCGGG
>JBGTIC010000482.1:0-2144 GCA_041745895.1 Gammaproteobacteria bacterium | reverse complement strand
ACCCGCGGCTCAAGCGCCTGCCGCAGCCCCGGTCAGTGTCGATGCGGCCGGCGTCGCGCAGGTGCGCATCGGCAGCACCGACCAGATGCAGTTCACGGTTCGCGAATTCGCCGTGGACGCCGGGCAGCAGGTCGAACTGACGCTGATCCATGAAGGCCGTCTGCAGGCGGAGGTCATGGGCCACAATGTGGCGATTCTGCAGCAAGGCGAAGAGGCGCTGGCCTTCGGTAGCGAAGTGATGGTCCAGGGCGGCGCGATGGATAACGACTACCTGCCTGAGAGCATGCGCAGTCGCACGGTCGCCTTCACCCGGATGATCGGCGGCGGCGAGACCACCAGTGTGAGCTTCACCGCCCCTGACGAGCCGGGTGAGTACGTCTTCGTGTGCACCTTCCCCGGTCATTTCGGCGCGATGAACGGAAAGATGGTCGTGCGCTAAGCGCTTCCGGCCATCAATAAATAAGGCGCGGGTCGACGGTGTCGGCCCGCGCCTTTTAATGTGCAGACACATCCGCCGGGTTGAGCTGCACCAGTCGCAGGTTCAGCAGCGCAGCGATGGTCACCCACGCCAGGTAGGGTGCGATCAGCAGGGATGCAAGCGGGCGTATCGGCCAGAACGCCAGCATCACCGCCGCGATGGACAGCCAGAGCAGGGCCACCTCCGCGAGTGCCCAGCGCATGCGCTGCAGGCCGAAAAACAGGAACGACCACGCAGCGTTGAACCCCAGGCTGACAAGGTAGAGTGCCAATGCCGGCGCAGCCTCGAGGCCCGCCGTCTGCCACACCAGCCAGCCGGCCACGGCGTTGGCCAGAAACAGTGTGGTCCAGACGATCGGGAATGCCAGATTGGGCGGCGTCCACCAGGGTTTGCGCAGTGATGCGTACCATTCGCCCGGTCGGAAGATCGCACCGGTTGCCGAAGCGGCAAAATTCATCGCAAGAAACGCACCCAATGCGATGAGCGAAGCCAGAGTCATCGCACCGTGATCGTGATGCGCTCGGACTCGATTGAAGGACTGAACGGCACATGGGCGGCGTCGCCGAGTATTAGTTGCAGCGTATGTTCGCCGGGGGGCAGTTCGATCACCGCCTCGGTCTGACCGCCACCGAAATGCACATGTCGCTCATCGGCCGGCAGCGGTTCGCCGAGGCGATGGGCATCGATCTGCGTGTTAATCAACAAATGATGATGGCCGGTACCGTCGACATCAATGCCTGCCGGTGCCACCCCCTTGCCCGAAAGGCCGAAGACGATACGCAGCGGCGAGGCTACGACGTCGCCATGTTGCAGGTTGACGAAATAGACCTGTGGATGGCTGCTGGCCAGTGGTGCGGTGTCGCGATGCTTCGACGTCAGAGCGGATGGCGCCTGTGTCGGTTCCTGCTCGCAGGCGACGATGAAGAACATAAAAAAAATCAGTATCAGCGTACGCATCAGTTCGTCTCCATATGGGGATTCGAGGCTATCACAGCTTAGCGATCAGCCGCCGGCCGGTGTCGGGACAACCCGTCCGGGCACCGCGGCCGGGCCAGCTCATGGATGGCTGCCGTGGTGGTCAGCTGACATCACGGTGTCACCATTTGCTCCCATCCTGCGCAGGTCGTCCGTGCCTCCGGGGTTCATCGCCATGCGTGTAAAAGCACACGTTTACAGCCACGCTACTCTTGAAGACGAACACGTGTTCGATCTGCGACAGATGGTCGAATTAATCAGCAGCAAGCCCGATCAGGCGCGGGTGTATCTGCATCAGGGCGCCGCAGGCGGCCTGATCGCCGAATTCTCGGTGGACGACGCACCGCAGGGCGCGCTTCTTGATGACATCAGCAGAGCGCTCAGCAACGTAGTCCCGGATGTATACGACGTTGCGCTGGCACTGCGCGACTGAAGTCTGCCCAGCGGCCCCCGGCCGCGCGCGCACACACAACCGTAACCCCGTTGTCGCCGACGAGAAACGAAAACGTCATCGCCGGTACACGTCGATCTCCGATGCTTGCGCTTTCAATTTCACTTGCATGGGGAAGCAGACATGAAGAAGTCGGTGACCGGGCATTCCAGTCGCATGATAGGTAAAGCAGTCGCAGGAATACTCCTGGGGGCGGCGGGCGTCGCCAGCGCCCAGGTGCCGGGAAGCCCAGCGACGGGC
>JBGTIC010000481.1:0-10111 GCA_041745895.1 Gammaproteobacteria bacterium | reverse complement strand
TCGTCGCGCACCCCGGCGCGCACAGGCGCTCATCAGCGTCGCCGGTCCAGCCAGCGTCGGAACGCCCGGATCGGCGGTCCCAGCCGCGGGTGCTTCATGGCCTGGGGGTACCATCCGTCCATCGGGTCACGGAAAAACAGCTCTACGCGGGTGATCTCCTCACCGTCCACGTCACTGACGACCAGCCAGGCATGATCGATGATCAGCTGATCACCCGGCCGGATCGGCCGGGGCAGGGCATGGGCGAGCCATTCGCCGACCGTCAGCGCCCGGACATCATCCCCGATGTCGAGGTGCCAGCTGTCCGCAAGCTCGCCCATGGAGGCATCGCCCCGGCAGGCCACAGACTGGTTTGCCGCCAGCGACTGGTCGGCCGGTGCAGCGAACACCTGGTCAAGGCGCTCCACGCGCCCGGGAGGCGCAAGAAAATAGGCATAGTCGCCTGCGACCAGGTGCCCTGCGATACCGGGCTCGAGTATCTGGTTTTCGCGAATGATGAAAACGGGCCTGACCCAGGGCGGCAGGCGTCGACCATGCAGTACCGGAGAATCCTCGACGATGGGGTAGGCGACCATTTCGTAATCCAGCTGGCCCGGCAGATCGAGTTCGACCCGCCGCACCGGCACGGTGGTCCTTGGCACCGTGACGCGCAGTCGTCGCGCCGCGGTGCGAATGCTCCAGCCCTGCACCAGCAGCGAGATCAGCACGACGAAAAAAGCGGTATTGAAGAAGATCTCGGCGTTGGGCACGCCAGAGAGCATCGGAATGGCGGCGAGGAAGACGCTCACCGCCCCGCGAAGTCCGACCCAGGCGATGAAGGTCTTGTCGCGCCTGTGGAATCCGAACGGGGCCAGGCACAGCCACACCGCCAGCGGTCGGGCAATCAGGATCAGCACCGCGGCCACCGCGATGGCCGGCACCAGGTAGCGGATCAGCTCCGAAGGTGTGACCAGCAGCCCCAGCACCAGGAACATGATGATCTGCGCCAGCCAGGTGGCCGTGTCATGGAAGCTCACGATGCTGGGCATCGCCCGCACAGGCTGATTGCCCATCACAAGACCGGCGAGATAGACGGCGAGAAAGCCACTGCCACCGGTGACGCTGGCCAGCGCGAATACGAACACTGCGCCGGAGACGACGAACAACGAGTGCAGGCCGCCCGGAAGCGCCATCCGGTTGAGCAGCCAGACGCCGAAGTAGCCGCCGGCCACACCCAGCAGCGTACCCAGTACGGCCTGCTGTGCCAGCATGATCAGCACCGTGGCGCCGAAGCGCTCTCCCGGGGCGAGCAGGATTTCCACGAGCACCAGCGTCAGGAACACGGCGACCGGATCGTTGGTGCCCGATTCGACCTCCAGTGTTGCGGCTACCCGTGGGCGCAGCTGGATCCCGCCGGCACGCAGCAGAAAAAACACGGCCGCCGCGTCGGTCGAGCCCACGATGGCACCGACCAGCAGCGCCTCGGGCCAGTTCAGCGGTAACAGCAGCCAGGCACCCACCGCGGTGACTCCGGCGGTGATGATCACGCCCAGGGTGGAGAGCAGCGCGGCCGGCACCATCGCCCCGCGCATGCGCGAAAAGCGCGCCCGCAGGCCGCCATCGAACAGGATGATCGCCAGCGCCAGCGAGCCGATCATGTAGGTGAGCTGGTAGTCGTCGAAGGTCAGGCCCAGCAGCCCGTCCTGACCGGCCAGCATGCCGATGACCAGGAACACCAGCAGCAGCGGCGCGCCAAAGCGCTGCGCCACGAGGCTGGAAAACACGCCGATGAGCACGAGGATGGCCCCGACCAGAAGCAGGGTGTTGCTTAAGGTGATGCTCGCCATACGCAGTAGTCTTCCTGTGCACAAAAGCCCTGGATCCGAGCATATCAGGCACCGCCCGGCGCCGGTCATGGCCACCTGAAGCGGGGAGTGTGCGCGTTAGCGAACAGAAACGGCAATTACGATGCTCGTAACGTTGTTATCGTCACCCGGAGACTTGGCTGTTCGGCATCGGTGACCATCTCCAAGTTTATCAATAACTGCATTTGCCTGAATGCGGAGAAGTGTGTAATGACATCATCGGCAGCAGATCCCTATCGTGCCAGCGCGGCGGGGGCGCCCGGCGTCGCTGTTAAAGTGACGACTAGGAAGCAGCAAAACAAAGACCGCGCCCGTGACGCGAAGCTTAAATTGCGTGCCAAAGCGCGCGGAACGGCCGTAGTAGCCTGATTTCAGACTACAGGTTTCGACGCGTGCTCGCCGGGTGACAATCCTGGCAGAAATATCCAGCCCGAGCTCGAGGCCGTCCGTTTTCCATTATTATCCTTGGACGTCCCGATTGGTTGAATTCAAGTCCAAAATTTACAGGGGCGCTGACGTAGCTCCTCGCTGGCACAGCAATTGCTTGTTATCGTTTGCACAAGAAGGAAAAACGCATGCAAGTATTGGTTGTCGAAGACGATGCCGCAGTAGCACTAGGGTTGAGGCGCGCGCTGGAGCTGCTGGACTCCAGCATCTCGGTGCATTCGGTTTCGGACTTGAATTCAGCGAAGGCAATCCTGGGCGGTAACCAGCATATCGACGTCGCACTTGTCGATCTTGGCTTGCCGGATGCGGCGGGCATCGAAGCGCCAATAACGCTGAAGTCCATCCGTGAAGACCTGACCATTGTCGTTATTACCGGCAACAACTCCTCCGAAATCGCAGTGCGCCTGATACGTGAGGGGATCCAGGATTTCATCCTGAAGAGCGAAGCCTCCCCGCCTAGCGTGCTTCGATCGGTGCGGCTGGCCTGCGAACGGCATCACCGCGAGAGGGAATTGCAAAAGATGGCCTATATGGACCAGCTTACCGGCGCGCTCAACAGGCGCGGCCTGCTCGCTGCCATCGAGGAGGCCTATGACTCGGCAGTACGCCTGGATATCTCTGCGGCATTGCTCACCCTGGATATCGATCACTTCAAGAGAATCAATGACACGCACGGACATCCAGTCGGCGATGCGATTCTGGTGGAAACCAGCCGCAGAATTTCTCACTTCATACGCAAGAACGATGTCTTCGGACGCATAGGCGGCGACGAGTTCCTGGTCATTATGAACGGCTTTGCAGGTCCAGATAGCGTTCCCGCCATGGCGGCGAAGCTGCTGCACGGCCTTGCCGAACCATCACCTGACCTGCCACCAATTAGCATCAGCATGGGGATCGCGCTGGTTCCTGACCACGCCGATGCGGTGTATAGCTGGATGAAGCACTCCGACGACGCGCTCTATGGCGCTAAGCGCAACGGTCGAAATCGTTGGATGATGTACGATTCTGCGGACATTGCGGATAACGGAGCGGACAACGGCGGCGAGACTATTGATCCAAATGATTAAATGATAGTCCGTTGATAATTCAAACGCATTCGACAGGCAGGAATCTGTGATGCAGAAGGGAGGGAACAATATGCCGGCCAGCCTGGAACATCCTGATCAGCTCCGCGACGGATTACACGCCATGAATAACGCACTGAATGCGATATCGATGCAGGCAGAGTTGGGCAGACTGTATGTCGAACGCAACGATATGGTGCGCATTGATGAGGCGTTGCAAATCATCATGGCCCAAAGCGGGCTCTTGCGCGGCTTGCTGCAGCAGGCCCATACCTTGTTCGTTGCTCCGCAGGAGAAAACAGGCGATGACTGAGGAACAACAAGGCAAAAGCCGATTTATACCCCCTGTCCGGGTGTTGGCAGATCGGTAACCTCAGGTCCGAGGGTGAAATAAATGGTGGCGCCTTCGCCCTTTATGCCTTCGGCCCAGATGCGGCCGCCGTGCCGCTTCACGATGCGCATGGCAATGGCTAGACCCAGACCCCTGCCATGAGACTTCCCGGCCTTCGCCGATGTTTCGAACGGAGCGAAGATGCGCTTCGCGTCTTGGGCATCGAGTCCGCAGCCGTTGTCGCTGACGCGATAGATTACGTTCGTGCCTGAGCGTGTGCCCGAAACACTGATGCGGCGCGGATCCTTGTCCCGCGTGTGACGCAGCGCATTGTCCAGCAGGTTCAGGACGAGAATTCGCACCAGCGTTTCATCAGCCTCGACCTTGGGAATCTCTCCCAGCTCGAGCAAAGCCGGTGGGCCCGGTTGCACCGATCGCAGCCTTTCGAACTCTTCGGCGACCAGAGTCTTCATTGACAGCGTTTGCAATTCAAAGGTCGAGTGCGTCGCCAGCGAAAGACCAACCACGCGCTCCAGGATTTTCGCCATCTGTCGCACCCCAGACAAGATGCGCCCAAAGGCTTCTCGCGCCTCTCCTTTGATATATCCACCCACGTGATGCTCAACCAGCGAGTGGTTGAGGGAGATGGAATTCAGGGGAGTACGCAGGTCGTGGGTCACCGATTCGGTGATCGTGACGAGGTCAGCGTTCAGGTTGGTGAGTTCCTCGGTGCGTTCGGTCACCTGTGCTGCAAGGTCCCTGTTCAGCTCTGCAAGCTTCAGCTCAGCCTGTCGCGCCGCCGTGGCGCGCACGTTCACCCGTCCGTTTTCGTAGATCAGCATGCCAACGAGCAAGGATACCGCGACGCCCAACGGCAGCACGGCGGCAAGGGTCGGCGTGACCAACGATGCTGCGAGCTCGGCGGTTGGCGTGTGGGCGACCTCGAGCAGCGCACCCATCGATGTCCTGATACGGCCCTCGCGCCTCCAGTCTTCGGGAATCTCGACCGCGGCGGTGGCGCGTGAAAAAATGGTCTGATCGCGCCACCTCACGGCAATGGCGTAGCCCGGTGACTCGTCTCGCAGCATCGCGCCCAGCATCGCCGGCGCATGCAGTTCCGCAATCATCAATCCGCTGCCTTGCGCCCGATTGATAACGACCCGGATGCGATGTCCGTCGTCGCCTGCGTCGGGCCCGAGCATCGTTTCGCCGAGAACTCCCGAGGCCTCTCGGCGCAGGCGCTCTATAATCCGCCGCTGATCCTGCCCAGGCGCAGAATCAAGAGCCGGCTGCTGTGCCGTGCGCAGGAAATCTCTGCCACGGGCTTTATCGATCCATACGAGCCTCTCCAGGCCGGGGAACTGCTCCAGTTCAGCTCCCTGGTAGGCTGACCATTGATCCGGTGGCTCAGAGGCGTGAGCACTCCAGTAGTCATGCACATCGCGCAATCCCTGCAGCATCGCATCGATCTGTCGGATCAGCCGGGCGCGGGTTGTATAGGATTCCGCCTCGGCGATCAAAGTGATCTTCGAGTGCTCGGTGTCGCGAAGAAAGCCCCACGCTTGAACGGTGAGAAATACGAGCACGAGGGTCAGCACAGCTGCCATTACCAGGCGGGGGGTCAAATCGTTTCTCCCTGTGGGCACCCCTGCAGGCAGCGGGTATCGGTTCAGTGCCGTGCGATCATAGAGGACCGGTCGCGCGGTTGCATTCGGCACCGGCCCGCGGGCACTTCATGGGGCGCCGAATCGCCGGTATGAGTGTTCCTGTTTGCGCGGCCCTGAGCTAGACTGAAAGGCTCGTCTTTCGGCGCCAATTCGGCGTTTCCGAGCGATACGGTATCGGCAACTCTGACAACCGGCAATTGGCAGCTGGCCCATGGCACGTATTCTATTTGTCGATGATGATCCGGACTTCACTTCCGCCATCCAGGCGCTGCTGAAGGCCGAGGGCCATGCCGTGAGCATCGCCGGTGGTGTGTCCGCAGCCCGCGCTATCCTGGCGAGTGAACGATTCGACATCCTGTTCGTCGACCTGATGTTGCCCGACGGCAGCGGTCTGGAGCTCGTGACCGAGGAGGGGCCAAACACCGTCGTCATCACCGGTCACCCATCCATTGAGTCGGCTGTACGGGCGGTACGCGGTCCCGTCGTGGACTACCTGGTCAAGCCTGTGGACGAACGCGCTTTGCGCGATGCCATCGCGCGTGCGCTCAACGGCACGTCCGGACGATTCCGCGATCCGGGTGGCAGCCGGACAGCCAATAGCCAGAGCCACGGCCAGATCATCGGCGACTCAGCGTGCATGCGCGCTTTGCGGGAGACTGTGAGTGAATACAGCCGGACCGACATCACGGTACTGATCACCGGGGAGAGCGGTACCGGGAAGGAACTCGTCGCCCGGGCCCTGCATCAAGCCTGGGACCCCGCACGGAGGTTCGAGGCGGTCAACTGCGGCGCGATCCCGCAGGAACTCTTGGCCAGCGAGCTGTTCGGCCACGAGAAGGGCAGCTTTACGGGTGCGACGGCCCGGCGAAAGGGCCTGTTCGAGCGCGCCGAAGGTGGCATCGTGTTTCTTGATGAAATCGGCGAGTTGCCACTGAAGCAGCAGATCGCACTGCTGCGAGTGCTGGAGACCAAAACCGTCCAGCGCGTCGGTGCTGAAAAAGAGATCACCGTCTCGGCGCGAGTGATAGCGGCTACCAACAGAAATCTCCAACAGCAGGTCGGCGAGGGCGCGTTTCGTGAGGACCTTTTCTACCGCATCAATGTTCTGACAATTCATGTCCCGCCGCTGCGAGAGCGTGGTGGAGACGTGGAACAGCTTGCCGCGCACTACCTGGCGCAGTACGCCGCAATGTACGGTACCCCCGAGTCTGCCTCAGGCGAGGCGCTGGGGCGCCTTGCCGCCTATCACTGGCCGGGGAACGTGCGCGAACTCAAGCATACGCTATTGCGGGCCGCCATCCTCAACCGTGGTGGGGCACGCGTTGAGAGGCTTCCAGTCGACTTCGAACGACCGCCCGCGTGGGCAGGGCATGCCGATGCGATGATGCCGGGTATGTCTATACGCGAAGTCGAAAAGAGCCTGATCGAAAAGACACTTGATCACTTCAGTGGCGACAAAAAAAGGGCGGCTGACGCGCTTGGCGTCAGCCTGAAAACGCTCTACAACCGGCTCAAGGACTACGAAACCTCACCATCAGAGCGTTGATGCGAGTCCCCGGCCACAGGCGGGGTCGTCAGGGAAAGATTTTCCAGGGAAATTGAATAAGCTTCCAGCAGATGTGCTGGGGACCAGCGCCCGGCCACGGCCCAGCTCCCGTGCAGGAACTGGCCCGCTCCTTGCAAAGGGAATCATTACTTGTTCGGGAGACTGACCCATGAAAGTGACTAACGCGATGCCAATGCCCTCCGAGCAATCGCAGAACAAGCTGCTTTCGGAACTGCTCACAATGAGAAACCGGATCGCCGAGGATGTTGAACTCGTGAACTTGTCCTCCGGCTCCATCATTTACGAAGCCGGGTTCGCGGAGGGCTACGCTTATTTTCCCAATGACGCACTGAGCGCATTGCTGGCCGTCACCGATAACGGAAAATCGGTAGAGGTCGCGGCCGTGGGCAACGAAGGTATGGTCGGTATCGACGCGCTTACCGGCGGCGGAAATCCCTTCAGACAGGCGGTCGTGCAATGTGCCGGGTCCGCCTACCGCATGCCAACACGGCTCTTGAAAAAATTATTCAATCAGGATAGTGAAATACGCTTGGTGATCCTGCGTTACATACGGTCGCTGATGATCCAGATCAGCCAGGCAGCGGTTTGCAATCCTCATCACTCGATCGAGCAACAATTGTGCCGCAAACTTCTCAGGACCGACGATTGTCTCCCCGGGGCTGGGGCTACACTGAATGTCGTGCCGCGGCCTGCCGCGAATAGTACCGCGAACGTGTCAGCCGGACGAATCATTGGGTCCGGCAACTTTCCCACCTGCGCGAATCCAAGTGGCACAATGCGTATCCACTGAATCTGGGAGAGATTTTACGGAGATACGCGGTTCAGGCGTGGGACTAAAGGCAAGCGTGCCATGCCCCTGCGTTGTAAATCTTACAATTGGTCGCAATTATTACAGTCAGATCGCGCCGCTCGGCCCGAACAAGTGACTGTTCGCGCCAGCTGTATTGAATTGTGTATGCATCGCGTGGCGTCGACACCTGATGCCGGCTTTAAGCACTGGTGCCGGAACGTGTACACTGAGTCGAGGTGCGCGGCAGTGGCTGCCATTCCGCGCTCCCATACAGTGCCTCGTCGGTGCCTCTGGACTTCTTATGCGCGCACTACCGGAGAACGACGTGACCACAAATACTTCTGTAAACCATGATCGCTCGATTCCTTCGCTTCCGCTATCTCTGGAGCGAGATATCTTTCTGCGCACATTGATCCGGGAACTCACTGGAACGCTGCAGGATGTCGTTGGTCTGGACGAGGCGTCCGGCTTCATCAGTGTGGTTGGACAGCGCATCGGCGATCAGATCAACGAGGACTACAAAGCCGCCTTGGCCATATCCAGACTATCGCGCGAACAGGTCAGCGAAGTGCTGGTAGACCTCAAGCGCCGCATTCAGGGCGACTTCTACGTTATCGAGGAAGATGAGGACAAGATCGTGTTGGGCAACCGCTCTTGCCCGTTCAGGGAAAAGGTTGTAGGTCGGCCGGCTTTGTGCATGATGACGTCCAACGTCTTCGGTAGTATCGCCGCCGAGAATCTCGGCTATGCCAAGGTAGTGATCGAGGAATCCATCGCCAATCATGATCCGGCTTGTCGAGTGGTGGTGTATCTCAAGCCGACCGCAGCGGCGGAAGCGGCCAATGGCCGGGAATATTTCAAGGGATGATTCCTGGCCGTGACGCCGGAACAGTTCTTGCAACTCACCGATCCGCTTCCTGAGCCGACCCTGCTAGTTTCAGGGAGGGGGTCCATTCTGGCCGTTAATAGAGCGGCTCAGCAGCGGATTGGTCTTCCTTACGGCGCAGGGAATCAGACGTCGCTGACGAGTCTTGCTGCCGAATCGTCAGATGAGGTGGTGCACTACGTCCGAAAATGCTCCGCCAGTCGCCAAATGGTGTTGGGTGCTTTGAGGCTCCGACGTTCAGATGGCGAGCACATCGCCTGCCGTGCCGAGGGTGCCGTTATTCGTCCTCGGCAGGAGCATCTCGAAGCGCTCCTCATCCTGCGACTACTACCGAAGGAGACCGTCGTCGGGCGGTTTTTAGCGCTCAACGAACAGGTCTGCAAACTGAACAAAGAGAACGTTCGGCGGCGGCAAACGGAAGAAGCGCTGAGAGCGCAAAAGGAATGGCTGCAAGTTACGTTGGAGAGCATCGGAGACGCCGTGATCGCCACCGATGCAATAGGCAACGTCGTGTTCATGAATCCGATGGCTGAGGCTTATCTCGGTTGGACGGAAGATGACGCCGCCGGTCGGCCGCTTACCGATGTCTTTCATATTCTCAACGAACATTCTCGTCAGCCGGTGGACAATCCGGTCGCCGAGGTAATTCGGCGCGGGGCTGTCATCGGACTTGCAAACCACACGGTCCTGATCGACCGCAACGGCGGTGAGCGGCCGATTGAGGACAGCGCCGCTCCGATCAAAGACGGCGAAGGGACGCTGCTAGGCGTGATCCTCGTGTTCCATGATGTCACTGCGCAACGACATGCCGAACGAGAACTGCGTAAAGCCGCCCGTCGCAAGGACGAATTCCTAGCAACCCTCGCCCACGAGCTTCGAAATCCCCTCGCCCCGATTCGAAATTCGCTAGAGGTGTTGAAGCATTTCGATTCGAGCGACGACGAAGCTGTCAAGAATGTCCATGCCACGATGGACCGTCAGTTGAGCCTGATGGTCCGTCTCATCGACGACTTGCTGGACGTGAGTCGGATCAGTCGAGGCAAGCTCGAACTACGTGCGCAACGCACCGAGCTTCAATCGATCTTGAGACAATCGTTGGAGACTTGTCGTCCGTTGACCGATTTCGCCGGTCATGTGATCGACGTTTCATTGCCGGACGAACCCGTTTATTTGAACGGCGACTCAGTTCGTTTGGCCCAGGTGTTCTCCAACCTCTTGAACAATGCCTGCAAGTTCACGCCGGCCGGTGGACGTATCGGACTTTCATGCATCGTTCTGTCCGGTCATGTAGAAGTGTCGGTAACGGATAACGGCGTCGGAATTCCAGAGAGCAACCTCGACAGCATCTTCGAGATGTTCTCCCAAGTAGACTCGTCCTTGGAACGGTCTCATGGCGGTCTGGGAATCGGCTTAACTTTAGTAAAACAAGTCGTCGGATTGCACGGCGGGAGCGTGAAGGCAAGCAGTTCCGGCCGGGGATACGGTAGCGAGTTCGTCGTGCGACTGCCTCTGATG
>JBGTIC010000480.1:0-5066 GCA_041745895.1 Gammaproteobacteria bacterium | reverse complement strand
CGCCAGTCGGCAGCCTCCAGCGCGGCGAGCATGTTGTGGCGCTCAAAGCTGCGAAGTTCCGCCTCGGTCATGAAACCACCGGCAGCGCCCTGTTCGAGGTCCGGCCTGCGCCCCGGCGTCGACCGGGCTGCCGGGGCCTGCGGCGTCGGGGAAGCCTCAGGCAACGACAGGTCCAGGCGCAGCGTCTTGCCCTTGCCGAGAATGACCGCACGCTCGATGACACTTTGCAGCTCCCGCACGTTGCCGGGCCAGTCGTAGCTGCGCAGCGCCTGCGCCTGACTGCGATCCAGTGTCAGCGGCGAATAGCCGAAATCCTTGCAGGCAAGCTCGAGAAAATGCGCGGCGAGCTGTACCACGTCATCACCGCGTTCGCGCAGCGGCGGCACCTCGACCGGGAATACTGTCAGCCGATAATAAAGATCATCGCGAAATGTGCCTGCCTCGACCATGGCCTCGAGGTCACGATTGGTCGCGGCGATCACGCGCACGTCTATGGCACGCGTGCGATCGCTGCCCACCGGCTCGAATTCCTTTTCCTGCAATACCCGCAGCAGCTTGCTCTGCAGTTCGGGGGGAATCTCGCCGACTTCATCCAGAAATATCGTGCCACCGTCGGCGAGCTGGAAGCGGCCGATGCGATCCTTGACCGCACCGGTAAACGCACCCTTGACATGGCCGAAGAACTCGCTTTCGAACAGCTCGCGCGGCACGGCGGCGCAATTGACCTTCACCAGAGGCTTGCCGGCGCGCGGACTGCCGGCATGAATGGCACGCGCCACAAGTTCCTTGCCGACACCGGATTCGCCCAGCAGGATCACGTTGGCGGAGGTCTCGGCCACCGCCTCGATGCGTGCCAGCATTTTCCTCAGCACCGGCGACTCGCCGACGATCTGGCCGAAGTTCATCGACACATTGACCTCTTCGCGGAGATAGTCGCGCTCGTGTTCGAGCTGCTCGCGCAGCCGCGCGTTCTCCTCGAACGCCTCCCGCAGCGAGCGCTCGGCCCGATTGCGCTCGGTGACATCCTTCATCGCCACCAGCATGCGTCTGACCTTGCCCCGGGCATCGCGCTCGGCGGTCGCCGAGATCAGCACCTCGATGAGCTGCCCGTCGCGGGTGATCATCTCGCGCGGCTCATTGTCGAGTTCCCCGGTACTGATGATGTCTCGCAGCCGGCCACCCGCAAGCCGCTGCTGACTTGCGGGGCTCATGAACTCGGAGATGAATCGCCCGAGGACTTCCTCGCGACGAAAGCCCATCTTGCTCAGCCAGCGATCGCTGCAAAGCACAACCCGGCCGTCGGGATCCACCGTGTAGAGCATCGCCGGTGTGGCGCGGTAGAGGTCCCGGTAGTGCCGCTCGATCTGTGCCTGCGCGGCGAGCTCGGTGTACACCGCAACAGTGTGCAGGAAGCTTGCGTTCTCGCCGCTGCCGTACTCGACCACCGCGCTGGTCACGCAATCGACGACCTCGCCCTGGCGGGTCTGCAGTTCGATGGGCACGGCGTCCAGGCGGCTCGCGCGTCGCAGCAGCGGGGCGTACTCCTCGATGATCCGCCGGGCCCCTTCGGTGGTGGCAAAATCTTCGGCTCGCCGACCGGTGATCTCGTTGCGAGCGTAGCCCATGCGGTCGAGCCACATATCGCTGGCGTCCTGGACGCGGCCCTCGGCATCGAAGTACAGCGTCATTGCGGGGATGCGGTGGAACAGCCAGAGATACGGATTCTTGTCGGGCATTACGGAAAACCGTGACTCATGATAACGGAAAAACGTAATTTAACGGCAATCCGTGTCAAAGGCCACCGATAAGTCTATGATTTGCCGATCCTCAAACTTGGCACGCCTTGTGCATTAGCCATGAGCAAGAAAGCGGGTGGATTGCCCGGAACATCGACTAGACACGGATTATCGTAAAGGTGAGCGGCATGAACAACAAGAACGTAGTGAAAAGCGCGGGTCGCACGCCACGGCTGGCAGCCCTGGCGGTGCTGGGCGTTGCGCTGGTCCCGGGACTGGCAGCCGTCCCGGCACAGGCCCGCGCGGTGATCGATGAGATCGTCGTGTCCGCGCCGCGCCTCACACCGATCGACGAGATGGTTGTGACCGCCCCGCGTATCGACCCGATCGGCTACGCGATTGCTGAGGCGATCGCAGGCGATGTGCAGCGGGCCACCCTGCTTGCAGGCGGCGATGCAGGACAGCGGGCCGCACAGCGCGAGATTCGCCTGGCCTCTTTGAGCTTCCGCACGGATCGGGGCTGAACGAACGGGTGAATGACAGTTCCAACGGGGTGGCGCGCCTACCCCCCTCCCCCCCCCTGGCGCGCCACCCCCACATGACGGGCAGCCTTTGGGGTCAGAGTTTGCTGCTCGTTGAAGGGTGTGAAGCCCGAACTTTGAATGCGGAGAAGGACTTCCGGCTCTGACCCCACTTCCTTGGCACCCTTGAGGAGACTGCCATGTCCATCAACATCGACTACGAAACCCTCGCCACCGCCGGTATCCAGGAAGAACTCCCGCGGGACCTGGCCGATGCGCCGTCGTCCAACGACCCGCATGCTGCCCGCCGTCGCCTGGAAGATCTGCTCGAGGAGCGCCGGGTACGCCGGGAGCTCGCAGCGCTGGACATGGAAAGCTTCGACATCCAGGACACCGACTTCTACGGGTGACATCCGCCACCGTGCCTTGATATTCGCGTCGAGCGTCGTCACCTTAGAGGCTCCCGCTGTATCTCAGCCACTGGAGCCGATCATGTCCGCCGTTCCCAGCCCCGCCGTCGCGCGCGCCGTCACCGCCCAGAGTTTCGCTCAGGACGTCGTCCAGCGCTCCATGGAGGTCCCGGTACTGGTCGACTTCTGGGCCGACTGGTGCGGCCCGTGCAAGACACTTTCCCCGATTCTGGACCGGCTGGCTGGCGAGTACGCGGACACACTCGACGTGGTCAAGGTCAACGTCGATGAAGAACCGATGATTGCCCAGCAGCTGGGCATTCGCAGCCTGCCCACCGTCAAGCTGATCCATGAGGGACGTATCGTCGATGAGTTCGTCGGTGCCCAGCCCGAGGGTGTGATCCGCGAGATGCTCGCGCGGCATCTGCCTGCACCGGGCGAGGCGGTCGAAGTCGAGATCGATCCTGCGCAGCGCCTTGCGGAACTCGAGGCCAGCCACCAGCGCGCCCCGGATGACGCGGAGCTTGCGCTGGAGCTCGCCGAGGCGCTGGCCGTGAGTGGTGACTCACAGCGTGCCATGACGCTACTTGGCGGTCTGCCCGTGGATGTGCAGACCAAGGATGGCGCCGAGCGCGTGCGCGGCTATGCGATGTTCGCGGAAGCTGTCGCGGGTGCTCCCGACGCTGACGTCCTGCAGACTCGACTTGCGGAAAACCCTGATGACCACCGCAGTCGCTATCAGCTTGCCGCTCGGCTGTTCAACGCCCGCGAACATGAAGCGGCCCTGGAAGCACTGCTGGAGATGCTGCGCCGTGATCGCGCCTACGATGACGGTCTTGCGCGGCGCACCCTGGTGGCGGCCTTCAAGGTGCTGGGCTCGGGCTCGGAGCTGACCGGACGGTATCGCCGCAAGATGTCCTCGCTGCTGCTCTAGTAGCGAAGCTCTCGCCAGGTAATCACCTCATGCAAGATGAGCATTTCGCCGCCCGATCGGAATTCGGGCATGACCCCTCGCTGATCCGCTGGTTCGCCGATCTCACGCCCGATCAGCGACTGGCCGAGCTGGAATCACGCGTGGCGTTCCTGCAAACCCTGAGGGCAGGCCATGACACCCAGCTTTCGCGAAATACTCGAAGTTCTCAACCAACACGAGGTTGAGTACATCGTCGTCGGCGGGGTGGCCGCCGTCATCCACGGAGCTCCGACGACCACTTTCGATCTTGATACCCTCGTCAGGCTCGACGACGCCAATGCTGAACGGTTGCTCCGGGCCTTGTCTCAGCTGGAGGCCCGGTTTCGCGAGCATCACGAGACAATTCGGCCCACCATCGGCGACATTCTTGCCGGTGGGCTGTTGATGACGCGCGCCGGGCCGCTGGACGTCCTCGGATTCATCGGCGAGCAACAACGCTACGAGGATCTGCTGGCCGTGTCTTCGGAATTCGGGATGAGCATAGGATCCTTGAGAGTACTGGATCTTGAAGCGCTGATTGCCGAAAAAGAAGCGCATGGGACGTACCAAGGACATGGCAGCTGTCGAGCTGCTTGAAGAAGTGCTGCGCTATCGTACTCGGCGAAGCGAACTATTGATCGATCAATCCCCGGCGTCGCCCTGATCCTTCAAGTGCGCCTGGAGAAACGCCAGCGTGCGTTGCCAGGCATCCTCGGCGGCCACCGGCTCGTAGTTGCTGCCCGAGGGGTTGGCGAAGCCGTGGTCGACGTCCGGATAGATTTCGATGTGCGCATTCTTGCCGAGTTCTGCCAGTTGGTCGCGGAACGCATGTACGCCCTCTAACGGCACAGCCTGGTCGTCTTCCGCGAAGATCCCGAGAATCGGCATGTTCAGTGGCGCCAGCGCGGATTCCTCCGCAGGCATGTTGCCGTAGTAAATAACTGCAGCATCCAGCGTGTCGGGCAGTTCGCGCGCGGTCTCCAGAGCCCAGCGCCCGCCCAGGCACCAGCCCAGCGAGGCCACGGCAGGGGCATCAAGATACGACACCAGGTAATCATGCGCCTGGCGCACGTTGTCACGGCCCTGCGCCGGGGATTCCACCAACGCGATCATCAAAGCGCGTGCGGCCTCCGGATCCTCCGCCGTCTGACCGCGGTACAGGTCCACAGCAAGTGCGACGTAGCCTTCGCCGGCGAGGCGCTCTGTCATCGCGCGGATATTGTCGTTCACACCCCACCACTCGTGGATCACGATGATGCCCGGCAGCGGCTCGGCCGATCCGCCCTCCGGCATGGCCAGATATCCCGTAATAGCCGTATCGTTCTGGCGTGCGTACTCCACCGCGCGCGCTACGACCGGCATACGCGGCGGCGAGTCGATGGCGGGTGTGGCCACCGGCGCATCGTGCGCATGCTCGTGGGCCATGCGCTCGGAGGCCTCGCGGTCG
>JBGTIC010000479.1:0-3625 GCA_041745895.1 Gammaproteobacteria bacterium | reverse complement strand
GCGGCGCTTCGT
Source organism: Gammaproteobacteria bacterium (assembly GCA_041745895.1). Taxonomy (GTDB): domain Bacteria; phylum Pseudomonadota; class Gammaproteobacteria; order Steroidobacterales; family PWYM01; genus PWYM01. The sequence continues at coordinate 3,613 of JBGTIC010000479.1, read as the reverse complement.
CACCGACGGCTTCACGCTGCCCGAAGCCAAGGGCAGTGGTGCCTGGCTGGATGAAGACACGCTGCTGGTGCAAAGCGACTTCGGCCCCGGCACGATGACCGACTCGGGCTATGCGCGCACCGCGCGACGCTGGCGCCGCGGCCAGAGCATCGAGGCGACCGAGACCGTGCTGGAAGTCCCGTCCAGTGATGTCGGCGTGTTTCCGACGATCATCCACACCCCCGAGGGCAGCTACCCGCTGCTGCAACGGGCAGTGGATTTTTTCAACTACGAGTTCATGCTGCTGAACGAAGACGGTTTACAGCGTCTGCCATTGCCGGCCATGGTGAGCGTGGCGGCGATACTGGATTCGGCACTGATCGTGCGGCTGCGCGAGGACTGGCAGCTTGGTGAAAATACTTACGCCGCCGGGGAACTGCTCGCCGTGCCACTGGAAGGATTGCTGGCAGGCGCACCGCAGCCAACTCGCCTGATCACCCCCGGACCGCGCACCACCATCGAAGGCGTGGCGCGCAGCGGCAATCACCTGCTGGTGCACATGCTCGACAACGTCACCAGCCAGCTTTTTTCGCTGACGCCCGGCAAGACCGGCTGGCAGCAGCAAGAAATCGACGTCACTGCGCTGGGCAGTGTCACGCGCATCACCAGTGATGCCTTCAGCGAGGACTGGTTTTTCGCCTACGAGGATTTCATAACGCCAGTCACGCTGTTTTCCGCACAGGGACACTCGACTCCGCGCGCCGTGATGCAGCAGCCTGGCTTCTTCGATGCGTCGGGACTTGAGGTGCGCCAGCTCGAGGCGACGTCCGCTGACGGCACGCGCGTTCCCTATTTCCTGGTGGCGCACAAGGACGCTCAGGCGGATGGCCAGGCGCCCGTCTTGCTGTATGCATACGGTGGCTTCGAGGTGTCGCTGACGCCCGGCTACTCGGCCACGCGCGGCATCGGCTGGCTGGAGACCGGCGGTACGCTGGTGGTGGCCAATATCCGCGGGGGTGGCGAGTTCGGCCCCTCATGGCATCAGTCGGCCCTGCAGGAAAACCGCATGCGCGCCTACGAGGACTTCGCCGCGGTGGCCGAGGATCTGATCGAGCGTGGCATCACGCACCCCTCGCGCCTGGGCATCATGGGTGGCAGCAACGGTGGCCTGCTGGTGGGCGCCGCGGTGACCCAGCGACCCGACCTCTACGGCGCGGTGGTAAGTCTGGTGCCGCTGCTGGACATGCGCCGCTATCACCTGCTGCTGGCCGGGGCGAGCTGGATGGCCGAGTACGGCAACCCCGATGATCCCGAACAGTGGGCGTGGATCCGGCGCTACTCGCCCTACCAGAACATCGACGCGAAGGCCGACTACCCCAGCATGCTGATCACCACCTCGACGCGTGATGATCGCGTGCATCCCGGCCATGCACGCAAGATGGTGGCGCGGCTGCGCGAATACGATCACCCGGTGCATTACTTCGAGAACATCGAGGGCGGACACGCGGGGGCTGCGACACCCGAGCACACCGCGAAACTCTGGGCGCTCGTCTACACCTACCTGCAGCGCACGCTGATGGAAGCATCCAATGGCATGGAGTGAGGCGCGGCGCGTCAGGACATCGGGATGTAGCGGGGCTGGGCGGCGATCCTTGCCAGCCACGCCCTGATCGCCGGATAGCCCTCGAGATCGAAGCCACCCTCGTGGGCCACGTGGGTATAGCCGTACAGGCTGATATCGGCGGTGGTCAGGGCCTCCCCGACGAGGTAGGGCGAGGTCGCGAGCTGCTGCTCCATGACCGCCAGGGCCCTGTGTCCGCCGGGCTGCCTTGATTCGTACTCGGCGCGCCGCGCCTCCGGCAGGCCGAGATAGCGCGCGATGAAGCGGGCCACCGCCAGGTAGGGCTCGTGGCTGTACTGTTCGAAAAACTGCCACTGCTGCACCTTGGCCAGCGCGAAGCGATCGGTCGGCAGCAGCTGCGTGTCGGCGGCAAGGAAATTGAGGATGGCGTTTGATTCCGACAGGCAGCGGCCGTCGGCGAGCTTTACAACCGGGATCTTGCCGGTGGGGTTCATGCGCCTGAATTCCGGCGTCGCCGTCCCGCCTGCCAGGAAATCGACGTCGATCCAGGTGTACGCGATGTCCAGGAGCGCGCACAGCAAGCTGATCTTGTAGCAGTTGCCCGAAAGTCTGTCGCCGTAGATGTGCATGGTAGTTCCTCGAAAAAATGTCGTGGCCCGCGACTAGACCTGCACGGTCAGCATCAGCGCCGCCCAGGCCAGCAGGAGGACCGCCATGCTGCGGTTGAAGGTGATCAGCATCGTCGCCGCGCGCGCCCGGCGTGCGATGACGCTTCCCATGCCGATCCAGATCAGGTGACTGGGAATGCCCACTGCGACAAACACCAGAGACACCGTGATCACGTCCTGCCAGTAGGTTTCGCCTGGTCTTGCGAACATGCCCAGGCTCGCGAGCGCCATGATCCAGGCTTTCAGGTTGACCGATTGCAGCGTAACCCCGTGCAGAAAGCCGGGCTTGCGTGCGACATGAGCCTCACAAGTCGGTCCCGAGCGCCACAGTCCCAGCGCCAGCCAGCCGATATAAGCCAGGCCCACGACCTTGAGGATTATGACCATGCCCGGTGAGGCCTGCAGCAGCGCGCCGAGGCCGGCGGCAACCGCGAGAATGAGTACGGCGAACCCGGCAGTGATGCCCAGTAGCAGCGGCACGGCCTGTCGAAAGCCGAAATTGAACCCGCAACTGGCCAGCAGCAGGTTGTTGGGCCCCGGGGTAATGGCCATGATCAGGCAGAACATTACAAGCGCAAAAAAGCCTGAAGCTCCATAAAACTAGTTCTTAACCTCACAATGACATAGACTTAGACGCCCAGTGCCACTTTCGCAGAACAATTGAATCACGTCAAAGATAAAAAACAACTAGTTCAGTTGAACGTCTTCGCGGGACTCGATCCCAGGGCGGGCCCCTTCTTTCGCCAGTTCGTCGAGCGGCTGTCCCGCGCCATGACGCAGGGCCAGGCCGTCCCCGGCGCGCAATTGCCGACCCATCGGCAGCTCGCCGAAGCCCTGGGCATCGCCGTGGCTACGGTGGCGCGGGCGTACACCGAGGCAGAACGTCTCGGACTGGTGGACTCCCAGGTCGGACGCGGTACCTTTGTGGCGCAGGGGCGCGAAGAACCGCAAGCCGCTGAAGACGCCCCGCTCAACCTGTCCGCGAACGTGCCGACCTACCGTCTCGCGCAGCCTTTTCTGCGCGAGGCGCTCGACAGGACCGCGGTGGATCCAGGTCTGGAAGCCCTGTGCGGCTATCCACCGACCGGCGGCGACCAGGTGGCCCGCGAGGCCGTCGCGCGCTGGCTGCACGAAACCTCTGCCCTGGTAGACGTCGGCGCCGATGACCTGATCCTGTGCTCAGGGGTCATGAGCGCGCTGTACCTCGTGCTCAATCACCTGCACCGGCCAGGCGATGCCGTGCTGTGCGAGTCGGCAACATTTTTCGGCATCCGCGATGTCGCAAGGCAGCTGGGGCTTCGCCTGGTACCGGTGGCGATGGACCGGCACGGGATCATGCCAGAGGCGCTCGAGGCGGCCGCACGCAGCAGCGGCGCGCGCAGCG
>JBGTIC010000478.1:0-3353 GCA_041745895.1 Gammaproteobacteria bacterium | reverse complement strand
CGGCGGAGCGAGCGCCGGTGCCGCTGCCCCCGGAATCAGCCTGGGCGATGATGTCGGTGTCGCGCACCAGGTCGTCGTCGCTGGGCACGACGACGGTCACGCGCAGCATGCTGACCTCCGGCGTGCCGCGCAGATCGATGTCGCCGAAGGTGATGCCAAGGATCAGCACCCCGTGAATGACGATGGCGAAGAACAGCGTCGAACTCAGGCGATCCCGGGTGCCCGGCTGGGCATCAGTCTGCATTGGCCGTCCCGTCTGCCGCCACGGCCTCCAGGCGACTGGCGAACACGCGGGTCATCTCCACGCTGCCGTCTGCATCCACGCGCAGGACTGCGCGCATGCCCAGACTCTCCGCCATGGCTCTCCATCGCTCGGGACCCGCCACCATCAGGGCCGTGGAAGCCGCATCCACAGCCACGCCGCGACCGCCCAGCACGGTCACCGCGGCGGTATGGGCTACCGGGTAGCCGGAAGCGGGATCGAGCACATGGGCGAAACGCTGTCCCTGGCTGGTGAAATAGCGCGCATAGTCTCCCGAAGTGAAGGCCGCCTCGCCGCTGGCCAGCGCGATGGAGCCGAGCACACCCTCGTCGCGCGGGTCCTGAACACCGATGCGCCAGGGGCGTCGGGCGTTGCGCCCCATGGCGCGCAGATCGCCGCCCGCTTCGATCATGGCGTTGGCGATGCCGCGGTTTCGCAGCAGTGACATGGCCTCATCGACGGCGAACCCCTTGGCGATGCCGCCGAGGTCCAGCAGCGGCCCGCGGCACTGGCTGCTGATCTGTTGCCCGCGCACGCTGATGCGCGCGATACCGATACACCCGTCGATCAGGCGCGCGATCTCCTCGACGCTCGGCGGGGTGCCGGTCGACCCGGGGCGCGCCTCGTGAAAGCCCCACAGTTCGACCAGCGCACCGATCCCGGGATCGAACGCACCGCCGCTGAGGCGCGAGAGATTCTGTGCCTGGGCCAGCAGCCCCGCCATGTCATCGCTGGCCTGGAAGCTGCGCCCCCCCGCAAGTGCTGTGTTCAGGGCGGCCAGTTCACCGTCGGCCCAGGGGTGGAAGTCCACGCCGATCTGGCGCAGGCGCGCCTCGACAGCGGCGAAGTGACTGCCTGGATCGCGCGTCTCGGCCCCGGCGATGAGGATGCGCACATCGGTGCCCATCGCGCTGAACTCGTGTATCCACGCCGGGCGGTCGACCTCGCAGGAGGCCAGGGCGGCCATCATCACGAGCAGGCCCCAGCGCATCGCTAGCGGGCCTCCCGATGCCGGACTATGGCGTCCATCAAAGTCCCTGCGATATCCAGTCCGAACGCCCGGTCGAGCTCACGGACGCCGGTGGGACTGGTCACGTTGATTTCCGTGAGATAGTCACCGATGACGTCAAGTCCGGCGAAGATCACTCCTTTTTTGAGCAATGTCGGGCCTACTTCTGCAGCTATCCAGCGCTCGCGCTCGCCCAGCGGGCGACCCTGCGCCGTCGCACCGGCCACCAGGTTGCCACGATGATCGCCGCCGCCCGGCACCCGGGCGAGCATGTAATCGACCGGCTCACCGTTGATCAGCAGCACGCGCTTGTCGCCATCGACGATTTCCGGCACGTAACGCTGCGCCATGGTATAGCGGCGTTCATTGTCGGTCAGGGTCTCCATGATCACGTTGCGGTTGGCGTCGGATGCGTCGACGACGAATACCGAGCGCCCGCCCATGCCGTCCAGCGGCTTGAGCACGATGCGTCCATGTTCGGCCAGAAACGCGCGGATCTCGGCATAGCGGCGGGAAATCAGTGTCGCCGGCGTGCATTGAGGAAACCAGGCCGTGGCGACCTTCTCGTTGATATCCCGCAGGGCTGCGGGGGCGTTCACGACCAGGCTGCCGGCGATTTCCGCCCGCTGCAGGATATAGGTGGCGTGAACATACTCCATGTCGAAGGGTGGGTCCTTGCGCATCAGCAGCACATCCAGCCCCGAGAGCTCGCCCTGCCAGGCTGCGCCCAGCGAAAACCAGTCCTCCAGGTCGTCGTGCGGCTCGACCTCGTGGCCGCGGCCAAATGCCACGCCGTCGCGCATCCACAGGTCGCCCTGCTGCAGGTAGATCACCTGCCAGCCGCGCGACCGGGCCGCCAGCATCATGGCAAGCGTACTGTCTTTCGAGGGCTTGATTTCCTCGAGCCTGTCCATCACCACGCCCACGCGCAGGCAGCGCTTGTTCATAAGGTCCCTCTTCGAAAGTCAAGCCCAGGCATCGTGCCGGACCGACGGCACAGCGCGACAACTATAACCGTCAAGCGTGCCGTGGGGCGATCACAGGCAGTGTGAACTGCTGCCGGGTTTCCGGCAGGCTTGCAGGCGTACACTGATTTTCTTTCCGACGCGGCCGGTTGCGTGCAGTGGTAGATTCAATATGTTAAAACGCGGCAGTGTCTCAACCATCATCGAGGCCGGCCGCGACGCGCAGGCAACGCAGGGGAAAAACGTCGTGAGCAGTGTCAAACACGACAGTCTCGCAGGACTCAAGGTCCTGGTCATCGACGACTCCAAGACCATCCGCCGTACCGCGGAAACCCTGCTTTCCAAGGAGGGTTGCGAGGTGTTCACGGCTGTCGACGGCTTCGATGCGCTGTCCAAGATCGCCGATCACCAGCCCGATATCGTCTTTGTCGACATCATGATGCCGCGCCTGGATGGCTACCAGACCTGTTCGCTGATCAAGAACAACAAGGTGTTCCGCGATACACCCGTGATCATGCTCTCCAGCAAGGACGGGCTGTTCGATCGCGCGCGCGGGCGCATTGTAGGCTCCGAGCAGTACCTGACAAAACCGTTCACCAAAGACGAACTGCTCGGCGCCATTCACAGCCATATCGTCAGGTGACAGGGGAGTTCGCGCATGGCGGTCGTACTCATCATCGACGATTCTCCGACGGAAGTGCACATCATGCGCACTGCGTTGCAGCGACATGGTTTCGACACCCTGGAGGCCGGCGACGGCAACAAGGGCATCGAGCTCGCACGCGAGCACCATCCGGATCTGATCCTGATGGATGTCGTGATGCCTGGTGTCAACGGATTTCAGGCGACCCGCCGGCTGGCTCGTGATCCGGCCACAGCGGGCATTCCCGTGGTCATGATTACCACCAAGGCGGAGGCCACCGATCGTATCTGGGGCATGCGCCAAGGAGCGGTGGACTATCTGGTCAAACCGGTCGGTGAAGAAGCTCTGGTGGCAAAGACCCGCGAATGGCTGACCGCCGGCGGGTCATGAATCTTCGCGAACTTATCGGTCGGCCGTTCGACCTGCTGCGCGAGCTGGAGCGGCGCGGGCGCTCGGCGGTGGTCGAGGCCGGAG
>JBGTIC010000477.1:0-4116 GCA_041745895.1 Gammaproteobacteria bacterium | reverse complement strand
CTGTTCGCGCCCACGCGTGCGGCAGGCTTCATCGCCACCGGCCAGCGCGTGCGCCTGCGCATCGACGCCTTCCCATACCAGCGCTTCGGCAGCCTCGAGGGGCACATCGAGGAGATCTCGCGCGCCGTGCTCTCGCCGCTGGAAGTCGCAGGTCCCATCGCCGTGCAGGAACCGGTCTACCGGCTGGTGGTGGCGCTGGAGACCCAGAGCATGAGCGCCTATGGCGCAGCGCGGGCCCTGCACGCCGGCATGACGCTTCAGGCCGACCTGATCATCGATCGCCGCCCGCTGTGGCGGTGGTTTCTCGATCCGGTGCTGGCGGCGAGAGGGGACTGAAGGCGGGGCTATCGGCCAGGCGCTCAATGTCAGTGACGCTCGGCGGAATGATCTGTAGGCAGGATGATCCGACTTGCTAGGTCTGCTGTTTGGACAAACGGAACGGAGCTACTTCGTCACGGAGCTGAATAGATCTCGCGGACGTTCCGCAGGAGCGCTTCGATGGTTTCAAGCGGGTTTACAACCACGAGCGGCCACACCAGGCACTCGGCGGCGCCTATCCCGGCGATATCTATACACCTTCAGCGGGCATCTACCACCCGCCGCATCCCCGGACAGAGTCAACTATCTGCCCGGAATGAGGTGTCACCCATGTGACCGGAATGCACCTTTGATTTATGGTGGCCAGGGGCGGAATCGAACCACCGACACGCGGATTTTCAGTCCGCTGCTCTACCAACTGAGCTACCTGGCCGTCCGGGTGGGAGGCGGTATTACATCCACGCCACGCTGAGGAGTCAAGGACTTGCGCGGGCGTCCACTGCCGGCGGGACAATGGCCATGCTGACGGTATTGACGCTGACACCTCCTTTGACATGCCTCTGAGGCAGCCTTAACCTGAATGACCAACCCGCAGACGGCCTCCGGCACAACGCCGCGGTCGGAAAGGCTGAACTCCCATGGCATCAGTTCCGGCATTCCGGGCTGGCGGCTCGGCCGGCGAGCTGACCTGCGCCTGGCGGCAGGTGCGAAGCCTCACCGAGCGCCTGGCCGTACACTTGAGTCCCGAGGACCAGGTCGTGCAGACCATGCCCGACGTCAGCCCGACGAAGTGGCACCTGGCGCACGTCACCTGGTTTTTCGAGCATTTCGTGCTCCAGCCCAACCTGCCTGCCTATCGGCCCTTCGATGCGCGCTGGCATTACCTGTTCAACTCCTATTACTACAGCGTCGGCAGCATGCATCCGCGCGACCGGCGCGGGCTGCTGTCACGGCCCACGGTGTCGCAGATCCTGGCCTGGCGCGCCCATGTCGACGCCGCCATGCAGCCACTGCTCGAGCGCGCGCGTGATGACGCGGACCTTGCTTTCCTGATCACACTCGGTCTCCACCACGAACAGCAGCACCAGGAGCTGCTGTTGACCGACATCAAGCATGTGCTCTGGTCCAATCCGCTGGGACCGGCCTACGATGAGGCGCTCCCTGAGCCACCGGTCGCACAGGCCATGCCGCTGAGTTTCATCGAGCGCGGCGCCGCGGACGTCGAGATCGGTACCAACGCCGACCTGGGATTCTGCTTCGATAACGAAACACCTCGGCATCGCATCGGCCTGCGCGCGCATGCGCTGGCCAGTCGACTGGTCACGAATGCCGAGTATCACGCGTTCATCGACGATGGCGCTTATCGCGAGCCGCACTGGTGGCTGGCCGATGGCTGGGCCTGCGTGGAAGCACACGGCTGGCAAGGTCCGCTGTACTGGTCTGAAGATGCAACCCGCAATTTCACGTTGGGTGGCTGGCGTGCGCTGCTCGACGATGCGCCTGTTTGCCATGTCTCCTACTACGAGGCAGATGCGTACGCGCGTTGGGCCGGCGCGCGCCTGCCGACGGAAGGCGAATGGGAATCTGCAGCAGCCGAGGTGCCGGTGGCCGGCAATCTGCTCGACAGCGGATGGCTGCAACCGGTGCCCGCCACGCAGCCCGGCATCTCGCAGCTCTTCGGTGACACCTGGGAGTGGACGGCCTCGCCTTACATGGCCTACCCCGGCTTCCGCCCGCTGGCAGGCTCGCTGGGCGAATACAACGGCAAGTTCATGTGCAACCAGCTCAGCGTGCGCGGTGGCGCCTGCCTGAGCTCGGCCGACCACCTGCGCGCAAGCTACCGAAGCTTCTTCTACCCGCATCAGCGCTGGCAGATGCTCGGCTTTCGACTGGCACGAGATCTCGACTGATTGAAGGAGCACAACCATGACGCAGGATGCGCCGAATTTAAGTGACTACGAGCCAACGCTTGCCGATGAACGCGGGGACATTCTCGCGGGGCTGTCGGCTGCGCAGAAGCGCCTGGCACCGAAGTACTTCTACGATCGTCGCGGGTCCCAGCTGTTCGATCGCATCTGCGAGCTGCCCGAGTACTATCCCACGCGCACCGAGCTTTCGATCATGCGCAGCCACGCACCGGCGATTGACGATGCCGTCGGCGATCAGGCCTGCCTCATCGAGTTCGGCTCAGGCTCCAGCGTGAAGATCCGACTGCTGCTCAAGACGCTGCGCAATCTCTGCGCATATGTGCCGGTGGACATTTCGCGCGAGCACCTGCTCGCGGCGGCAACCGGGCTTGCCACGGACTTCCCGGACATCGAGATCCTGCCGGTGTGCGCGGACTTCACGCAGCCCTTCGACGTGCCGCCCACGCGTCGTCCGGTGGCACGCAGGGTCGCCTGGTTTCCGGGCTCGACCATCGGCAACTTCGAACCTGATCAGGCGCTCGCGCTGCTCGAGGTGATGCGAGGCGAAGTTGGCACGGATGGCGGACTGCTGATCGGCGTGGATCTGCAGAAGGATCGCGGCACGCTGGAGCGCGCCTACAACGATGCGGCCGGCGTCACCGCTGCGTTCAACCTCAATCTGCTGCGCCGACTCAACCGCGAGCTGGGCGCGAGCTTCGATCTGGACGCATTCCGCCACGATGCGATCTACAACGAAGCCGACGGGCGTATCGAGATGTACCTGGTCAGTCAGTGCGCGCAGCAGGTGCGCATCGGCGAGACCACGCTGTCCTTCACCGAAGGCGAGCGCATCCTCACCGAGTACTCGCACAAGTTCACACCCGACGGCTTCGCCGCACTGGCAGCGCGTGCGGGATTTCGCCGCGAGCACCTGTGGTGTGATCCCGAACGGTTGTTCAGCGTGCAGTACCTGGTCGCTGTCTGAGCCCAGCCCCGGTCATCTCCTCGGGACCCCGAACCTGGACCTGAAAGGCGTTGGCACTGACTGTTGGCCGGTGGCCCACGCCGATGTCGCTTCCGGCGTCGCCTGCGGGAGGTCTTTGGCGGAAATAAAGCGGACCGAAGGGAGCCATTCCGTCAAAGACCTCCCGCAGGCGGCGCCATCCGCGGCACAAGTCAAGTGCCATTGGCTCGAAAAGGATTACCGCAGCTATTCCCTGGGCACAAACCCCTCAGGCGCTTTCGACCCCTTGCCAAAGAAAAACTGTTCCATCTCGGTTTCCAGGAACTTGCGCGCCTTGGGCTCGATCGGCGTCAGGCGAAACTCGTTGATCAGCATGGTCTGGTGACCCAGCCACTTCTGCCAGGCCTCGCGCGAGACGTTCTCGAAGATGCGCATGCCCAGTTCACCCGGGTAAGGCGGCCGGTCCAGACCTTCTGCCTCGTGGCCCAGCAGCACGCAGTTCACCATTCTTGTCATTGTCATTCTCCCTGAAGGCTGTGCAGCAGCGTTGCAACCGGTGCCGCAAATCCCAGGCGCTGCGGGTCTCTGGGGTTATACCAGAGGGACTCCCCCTCATCCATGACGCCGCGGACGTCGATGCGCACGTGCACGGGCAGGATCTCGAGTTCGAAATGCGTGAATGCATGACGCAGCCGGTCAAGGGAGCGCGGTGTGCCGTTGCGTACCAGCCCGAGACTCTCCAGCAAGGCATCGATCTGATCGAAGGGAACCTCGGCGGCCTCCGAACCGGTCAGTTCCGGTGGCGCCCACAGACCACCCCAGATGCCCGTGGGCGGTCGGCGCCGCAGCAGGACCCGCTCGTCTGGCGTGGTGATCAGCAGCATGCAGCTCTGGCGTAGCGGGCGCGCACGCCTGGGCCGTGGCGAA
>JBGTIC010000476.1:0-9257 GCA_041745895.1 Gammaproteobacteria bacterium | reverse complement strand
CGGACAAGCTCGAGGCGCTGCGGCGCGCCGGTGTCGTCGATGCCGGTGCCGAGGGCTTCGTACTGCTGCTCGCCGGCATGCACCGCTTCCTCACGGCAGGTTCGCTGCGCGAACCACCACCGGCGCTGCCCGCGGTGGAATTACTCAGCTCGGAGGAAACGCTGGCGCACGACCATGGCGAGGAGACTCACCGCTACTGCACCGAGTGCATGGTCACCGGCGAGGATATCGATCGGCGACGACTGCGCGAAGAACTCGCCGCGCTGGGCAGCAGTCTGGTGCTCGCAGGCACACACTCGAAGTGCAAGATCCACATACATGTCGATGCACCGCAACAGGTATTCCGCCTGGCAGCCGGGTTCGGTCGCGTGTCCGGCGAGAAGGCCGACGACATGTTCCGTCAGCAGGCTACAGCGCACCATACGGGCGCCCAGCGCGTCGCCGTGATCACCGACTCTGCAGCCGACATCCCCGACGAAGAATTCGAACGACTCAACCTGCAGATGGTGCCGGTGCGCGTGATCTTTGGCGAGCGCAGTTTCCTCGACAAGGTCAGTCTGTCCAATGCCGAGTTCTTCCGCGAGCTCGCGGAAAACCCGACGCACCCCACCACCTCACAGCCGGCGCCTGGCGACTTCCGCCGACTCTACGAGTTCCTGGCCTCGCACTATGAGCATGTGGTGTCTGTCAACCTGAGCGCGCGGGTCAGCGGCACGCTTCAGGCGGCGAAGTCCGCTGCAAGCCGTGTCAAGCCATCCGGCAAGGTGCGTATCGTCGACAGTCGTAACGTCTCGCTCGGCCAGGGACTCGTCGTCATGCATGCAGCGCGCTGCGCACAGGCGGGCATGGATGTCGATGCCATCGTGGCAGAGACCGAACGCGTCGCGGGCCAGACCTACTCGTTCGGGTTGCTGCGCGATCTCAGCTACGCAGTACGCGGCGGGCGGGTGCCGAAGTCGAAGAAGATCATCGCCGATCTGCTGCGCCTGACGCCGGTGCTGTGGACCACGCCCGAGGGTCTGGTCGCCGCAGGTGGCGCCATCCTGGGCCGACGCAGGGCGCTGCCGAAGTTCGTCGATCATGTGCTCAGACGCATCGACACGACGCGCGCCTGGCGGGTTTCGGTGGGCGATGCGCAGGATCCGCAAGGGGCGGCCTATCTGGCCGCAGAGTTCGCTGCCAGGTTACCGAACGTCACTGCACTGTATCGCAGCGAACTGGGCTCGGCATTCGGCGTGCACGGGGGGCCCGGCACGCTGGTCGTTGCCTTCCAGGCAGCCGACAGCGATCCCGCAGCACTGCAGGGTGTGGATGTATGCAGCCGCTGATCGCCAATCTCTGGGTGGTGGCGCTGGTCGGGTTTGGCGTCAGCGGCCTGGCGCTGCAGCGGCGTTTTGCCTCCCTGCGCCTGCTGGTGGCGGAGCACCATCCGCGACTGGCCGTCGAACTGGGCGGAGCACCCCAGGGGCAGCTCAAACCGCCGGCCGTAGTGGCGATGCTGCGCTGGTTGCTCGCAGGCGAATGGCACGGGGTGGAGGATCCGCTGCTGCAGGCCTATGCCGCGACCTGCCTGAGGCTGCTGCGCCTGTCGCTGGCTTGGCTGGTGGGCTTGCTGGCAGCGTTAATTCTGTTGGCGTGAGTTTGCGCGCAAGTCCAACTCGACGGGCACCGTGGCATGCCCGGAGCTCGAGCTCACCGCGGTGACATTCTCTCCCAGCTCTACAATCGTTGGCGACAGGCCCAAGCCTGTCAGCGCATCAGCAATCGAACGCGCACGAAAGCGGCCAATCCGCTCCAGCGCGCCTCGCTCGATGGGCTCGCTGTCCACCAGGGCTGCGAACACGGCGCGGTAGTATGGCGCGCGTGCCCGCGAATCGCCTGTCCGGCCGTATTGCGCGGCAATTGCGGCCAGTTCGGTTGCCGGTAGACGCTCTCCGGCGAACTCATCGAGTACATCCTGGGCACGCGGCGAGGCGAAATCCACGGGTCGGGGACGGGCCCTGAATTCGGCACCGGCGGTCGCGAGCGTGACGTGCAATTCGATCTGCTGATGCGCCAGCGCGTCGCGATCGAGTTGAGGATCGATGTTTACCGGCACAGCCACGCTCAATCGGGGACGCAGCAACAATGCCCCGGCCAATTCGCTCAGCGCTTCAGTAGCCGCTTGCGTCAGAGCAGCGGCGCCCGGCTCGAAGCGCACTACCGTAGAGGGCGGAGCGGGCAGTGCAAGGCTCCGTCCGAGCGCGGCAACCGGTGAGCCGACAGATTCGAATGCGTATCGGCGCAGTGCCTGGGTGACTGCCAGTGACATCGTCGTCGCAGCAGTCGTTTCCACGGGAATTGTCAGGCTGATCTGGCCGCGTGTGTCCTCAAGCAACGCCAGCAAGAGCGCAACATCGACGCCGGGCTCCGGCGATGCCGCGGGCGTCTCGGGCGCGAAGTCGAGATCAGATGCGACCACCTCGAGCACGGCTTTCGAAAGCCTGCCCTGCGCATCGCTGTCCGCCTGCAGCCCGATCGTGGCACGCCCTGCGTCGAGCCGACGCCCGAGAACAGCCTCGATCATCTGCGACAGCGGTTCGCCAGCAACGTCCCGCAGTGTCAACGCCACCGTCGGCAAAGTATCGGCGCTGAGGTACCTGCCCGAAAGCTCTAAGCGATCAGCAATTGCCGAACGCCCCTGCAACTTCAATTGCAGTTCGGTGCCACCCTGAGCGTTGGTATCAAGGTCGATCGCACCTTCAAGCTGCGAAAGCGAAAGCTCCGCACCGTCGCCCTCCCGTAGCAAAGCCTGCGCAATGTGCACCCGTGCAGCGACCTCGGAGCGCGCATCCGGCGGGTCAAGCGTGCCAACGAGCGCGTCGATTTCAACGACGGGCGCGATCAGCAGCACCCCTGGCAGCACCGGCAGGCGCAACCCTGACACCTCGCCCCGACTCGGCAGCACTTGCACCGCAGGCGCACCCACCGTCGCGGCGCGCAGCTGAACCTCGCCCTGGAGTGTCAGCCGGACGCCGTATGCCTCGTCGATCTCCAGATGGTAAGGCGCGGGTGCTGCTGCCACGCCGCTGTCGAGTGAGCCCAGCGTCAGCGCGATACCGGTCAACTCTCTGACGTGCGCAATACCCTCTGCGTCATGGTGCAAACGGATCTCGCCGTCGGCGATGCTCAGTCGCTCGATCTGAAACGACTCGGAGTCGATGAGCGCGGACAGCAACCGCATCGGCAGCGATGCCCCAGGCGCGGTCCCTGTCTGCCCGGCGGCGGTCAGCGTCATCTGCGGACGCTCCAGCGCCAGCCCGTCCACAACACGTCGAGCGCCGAGCAGGCTGCGTCCACGCAACCGGTACTCAACACGCTGAACTGTCAGCACCTGCCCGCTGTCGGCGTCCGCAAGCTGTACGTCGTCAAGCACGATCCCCAGACGCATGGGATCGACGCGCACTTCCCCGACGGTCAGCACCGACCCGGTGGCCTGAGCGACCGTACGGATCAGCGCGCGCTCGACCGCTGACGGGGCCAGCAGATACCCCAATCTGGCCAGACTCGCCACCAGCAGTAACGTTGCCACGACGAGCACAACTTCACGTCCGCGGGCGGTGAACCACCAGGAGGTGGCGTCCCGCGCGGATCGGGTATGGCTGGAAGCCCTGTGCTGCATGCGATCCATAGCTTTCCGACGATGATACGCCGCGGCCCGGCACCACTTTGCGTTGCCCAGCACAAAGGTATATCGTGATTTTCGCACCCCGAAGTCAAGGCACGGCCATGAACAGGTCTGTAATCATCGCGATCGTAGCAGCGGGCGTCGTCGCGCTTGCGGTCATCTTGTATTTCGCCATGCGCACGGCACCGGAGCCAGGGCCCCCGCCGATCACAGGCCCCGAGCGCGCCGAGGACGCACGGGCCGTTCTCGATCAGATCGAGCGCGCGCCGGCACCCGATTTCGATGCGGCATTCAGCAGCGCGCAGGGCTTCCAGCGCGACGGTCAGCTCGCCGATGCGCAGCTGCTGTATTTCTTCGCGGCACGTGCTGGCCACGCGGAGTCGGCCTTCGCACTGGCAACGATGAACGACCCATTGCACCACTCGGCCAGTGCCAGCCTGCTGCCGCAGGCGGATGCCTTCCAGGCCTATCGCTGGTATACCACGGCGCAGGATCAGGGCATGGAAGCCGCGCGGGCGCGACTCGATGCCCTGCGCGCCTGGGCGCAGGATGCTGCGCAGGCGGGTGACCCGGAAGCCGAGCGGCTGTTACTGCAGTGGCGATAGGGAGACCATCATGCGACCGATAGTGATCATGCTGGTATCGCTGGCTGTCATGCAGGGACTCCTGCTGGGCGCACCCGACGGCAGCGCCGTGGCGCAGCAGGCACGCCCGCTCACCCTCGAGGGCAAGCAGTCGCTCTACCAGCGTGTGGTGGCAGTCCCTGGCGCCGCGATCACGGCGACGGCCGGTGCGCGTGCGACCCAGCCGGTCACACCCTTCACGGTCTACTACGTCTATGCGCGCGAGGAGGTCGACGGCGAAGAGTGGCTGCGGGTCGGTCTGGACAGCAGAGGAAATATCCGCGGCTGGCTGCCTGCCAGTCAGGCGGTCGCCTGGCGCCAGACCCTGACCGTCGGCTTCAAGGACACTGCAGAGCAGCCACGCGTCATGCTCTTCGAGGACCGCGATGCCCTGATCCGGCTTGCCGAAAGTAATGACGTCAATGCCTTCCGGACGCTGCGCGACCGCGCCGCCGAGGGCGATGTCACCGACTCACCGGTGGCCGCGCTGCAGCCGGAAGGCTTCATCGACATCCGCCGCAACTTCTACCTCGTGCCGATCCTGAGTCACGAGGACGTGCTGGCCGGGGATTACCAGGCACGCCTGCTCGAGGTTGCGAGTGTGCCGCTGCGCTTCTCAGCCGCCGATGATCCCTATCGGGCAGGCGTCGTCTTTGTCATCGATACCACCGTGTCGATGCAGCCCTATATCGAGCGCACGCGCGAGCTTATGCGCGATGTCAGCGAGAGGATCGCACAGGCCGGGCTGACAGATCGGGTCGGCTACGGACTGGTCGGGTTTCGCGACGATGTGTCCGCAGCACCCGGACTGGGCTATGTCACTCGCGTGTACTCGGAGCTTACGGACGATGCGCGGACCTTTCTGTCGCAGGTCTCCGGCGTGCGGGCCACCACGGTATCGAGTCGCGATTTCAACGAAGACCCCTATGCCGGCATTGTCGAGGCCATCGACTCGATCGACTGGAGCGGCTATTTCGCCCGCTACGTGATTCTGATCACCGACGCGGGGCCACGCCTGGCCGGAGACGCACTCTCGAGCACCGGGCTGTCGACTTCACAGCTGCGCGAGCGCCTGGTTGCCAACGGCATCGCGCCCTGGGTCATTCATCTGAAAACCCCCTCGGGTGCGCGTAACGAAAACCATCAGCATGCCGAGGATGAATATCGGGCGCTGGCCCGGATCGAAGATGTGGGCACCTTTTATCATCCGGTCGAAACTGGCGATGTGGCCGCCTTTGGCAGCGCGCTGGGTACGATGATGAATCAGCTTACCGCACAGGTGGAGTCGGCAGCCTCCGGCTTTCAGCCGCTGCAGGCGGGCGCGGACCGACCGACAGCCGATGAGGGGGATCCCGCGCTCGCCGAGTTCCAGGCCAGCGTGCAACGGCTCGGCTATGCGCTGCGTATGGACTATCTGCGCCAGACCACCGAAGACGGTCGCGCACCACTGCTGTTCAACGCCTGGTTGCTGGATCGCGATCTCGAGCAACCGGCCGACCGCGCCATCGATGTGCGCGTCGTGCTTACCCGGGATCAGCTCAGCGACATGCACGAACTGTTGCGACGCATACTGGATCGTGCCGAGGAAGGCGCGCTGGCACCGAACAGGTTTCTCGACGAGCTGCGCAGTCTGGCCGCCATCGTGAGCCGTGACCCGCAGGCCGCGCAGGTCGCAGGCCCGGGCACCAGCCTTGCCGAACTCGGCTACATGCGCGAGTACATGGAGGGGCTGCCGTATCGCAGCGAGGTCATGAACCTCGACCTGAGCACCTGGCAACAGTGGACGGCACAGCAGCAGTTCGAGTTCATCAACCAGCTTGACAGCAAGGCCGCCTACTACCGTGCGCTGCACGACAACCTCGATCTGTGGGTGTCACTCGATGGCGGCCCGGTGGATGGTGATTCGCTCCATCCGCTGCTGCTGGAGGCACTGCCCTGAGTGTTGATGCGGTCTATGCGCTGCGCAATGTCGAGAAGACCTACACCGCCGGGGGCACCGAGTTCCGTCTGAGCATTTCGCAGCTTGATATTGCGCGCGGCGGCAGAATCGCGCTGATCGGCGAGAGCGGCTCAGGCAAGAGCACGCTGCTGGAACTGCTGGCGATGATCCTCCAGCCCAGCGGCAGCGGCGGTTTCGAGTTCAGACCCAAGGCCGGGGAAAAGGCCTTCAACATCGCCAAACTCTGGCAGGCTCGGGCTACCGACACACTGGGCCAGTTGCGCAGCCGCCATATCGGCTATGTCCTGCAATACGGCGGGCTGCTGCCCTACCTGAGTGTCCGCGCCAACATCGAACTGCCCTGCGAGCTGCTGGGCCTGCCGCTCGACGGCGTGGCCGCGGGGCTTGCCGAGAAGCTCGGTATCGGCCAGCAGCTCGACAAGCGACCCTCGGAGCTGTCGGTGGGACAGCGCCAACGTGCAGCGATCGCCCGTGCGCTGGCCCATGCACCTCCCATCGTGATTGCCGACGAACCTACGGCTGCTATCGATCCACCGAACGCCGAGAGAATCGTCTCGCTGCTTGCCGAGCTTGCCAGCGAGCTTGGCGTGACGCTGATCATGGCCACCCACGCGCAAGAACTGGTGCGCCGGACCGGCTTCGCGCTTATACGACATCAGGTCAGCAGCACGAGCGACCGGGCCATGACGGTGAGCGTCTCGCATGGGTGAGCCCGGGCAAGCCGCGCAGCCGTCAGGCAAGCGGTCTTCGGGGCGTCCGGCCGGACTGGTGACCCGACTGGCGGTGGCCGACTATCGGCAGGAGTGGGTCATGTCCGGTTGCTCGATCCTCGCACTTGCCGCGGTCCTGATTCCCCTGCTGGTGCTGTTCGGACTGAAGTACGGCATCATCACGAACCTGCTGGATCCGCTGATCGAGAACCCCCGCTATCGCGAGATCACACCCATGGCCAGCGGCCGATTTGAGCCGGCCTGGTTCGACGCCATCGGCGATCGACCGGACGTGGCGTTTGTCGTGCCGCGGACTCGCACGATCGCGGCCAGCCTGCGTCTTCGTGCGCCCGGGCGCGACGTGGGCAGGATCCTCGACGCCGAACTGATCCCGTCTGCTGCAGGCGATCCTCTGCTCGATGCACAACTTCCGCCGCCCGGCGCGTATCAGCAGGTGGTGCTTTCTGCCAGCACGGCAGAAAAGCTGGGCGTGCAGGCGCAGGATCGTGTCGAGGGCATTCTGACCCGAACGCGTCAGGACAGTGCAGAGACCGTGCGCCTGGCCCTGGAGGTGGCCGCGGTCGCCTCCGCAGCGGCTTTTGCCCGGGACGGTCTGTTCGTCTCTGTGGAATTGATGACCGCCGTCGAGGATTTCCTGGACGGCCGCGCAGTACCTGCACTGGGTTGGGAGGGGGCAGCGGCGCGCAGCGGCGAACGTGCGTTTGCGGGTTTTCGCTTGTATGCGCGTAAGCTCGATGATGTTGCAGCCATCCGTCGAGTGCTTGCCGGCCAGAATATCGACGTGCGCACCAGCGTCGCCGATATCTCACTGGTGCAGACGCTGGATCGCAACCTGGCTGTGGCCTACTGGATCATCGCGCTGATCGCGATCAGCGGGTACGTCGCCTCGTTCGCCGCCAGCGTCTGGGCGAACGTGGATCGAAAGCGGCGAGAGTTCAGCGTGCTGCGGCTGATCGGCTTTGGTACCGGCCAGATCACCTGGTTTCCGATCCTGCAGGCCGCGCTGACGGCCACGCTGGCATGGGTGCTTGCCTGCATTGCATTTCTGGTCGTGCAGTCCATACTCAATGCGCTGTTCGCCGCGACCATCGGCGGTGGACAACCGGTCTGTCGCCTGCAGGCATGGCACCTGCTGGCCGCGCTGGCCGTCACGTTGATTGCTGCGGTGTTCGCAGCCGCCCTGGGCGGACGACGCGTCTCGCAGCTGGAGCCGTCGATAGGGTTACGCGATGGATGATGCATCCGCTGATGCTCCCGTGGCGGCGGACGTAGCGCTGGCTGGCTACGTTTTGTAGGCTCTGGGGGGCTCACCATCGAGCCGAGTCACTCCTTGGGCGCGTCGGGATCCAGCAGATTTGCCTCCGCAAGCGCCGCGCGTTCTATCTCGACCTGACGGTCGATGTGCCGCTCCACGCCCACATCCCCTTCCGTGGCTGACTCCCGCTGCAGATCGGCTCCGATCGGCATCGTCCGGGCGGGCTGCGCGCTGTTGCCCGCACCTTCGCCGGGGGCCTCGCCGGGCGCCTGGCGCAGCTCGACCCGATAACTCGGGTCCGGCATGTCGATGCCGGCTTCGCACAAGGCTCGCCTGACCAGTCGAATGGCCTCGCTGCGCACGCGCCCGAAGCTTGAGTTGCGCTGATCCACCCACGCGGAGACCGACAACCGCGTCGAGGAGTCGCCGAGTTCGGCCACCAGTACGCTGGGAGCGGGGTCTGCCAGAATGGCTTTGATGTCCTTGAGACAGTCCAGAATCACAGTCTGGGTGTGCGAGATCGATATCTCGTTGGCGATCCCGAGATCGAAGCCGAAGCGCCGTGTCGGATTGCGTGTGTAGTTGAGCATGACGCTCTTGAAGACCAGCGCATTGGGCAAGCGCAGGTGGTTTCCATCCGGGGTGATCAGAATCGTCGCACGCGAGGTCAGCGCTGCGACGAGGCCTTCATGTCCATCGATGACGACATGGTCATGTGGCGCGAAGGGCTGTCGCAGGCTGAGCAGGATCCCGGCGATGTAGTTCTCCGCAACGTCGCGAAACGCAAAGCCCACCGCGATCCCTATCACACCGGCCGTGCCCAGCAGCGCGCCCACCAGAGCCGTGGCGTTGAGCAGGTCCAACGCCACCAGCACGCCCGCCAACAACACCCCCAGGCGGATGGCCTGGCCGGTGAGGTTCGCCAGAAAGGGATTGCGTTGCGCACGCCTGGTGAGGCGCCGGCGCGCGGACAGCCAGCGCCCGAGCCGGTCTGCGGCGAACACCAGCAGCGCAGCGACCA
>JBGTIC010000475.1:0-1724 GCA_041745895.1 Gammaproteobacteria bacterium | reverse complement strand
CGACGGCAGCTGCCCTTTTGTCCCTGATGCCAGAAAAAAACATCAGGCTGCCCCTGACGCGTGCGCCATCGGGCATGCGGGCTCCAGGTTCTCAATGCTGGCGGCGACTTCATCCAGCTCCTCGCTGATTCGCTCCAGCAGGTCGCTGCATGCGTAGGCCATGCGCGATATCTTCGGATCCCGTGACTGCACCAGGTCCTGCAGGATCACGGCCACGCCGTCGATCGAGCAGGAGGCTGTCTGGATGCGGGAAACGTGATTCGCGCTCAGCATCCGTTGAGTCTGTCGTGTGCTCATGCCTCACCTCGCTCGCGGGCATTCCGCTGCAGCTGTTCGGCGAGGCTGGCGAGCAGATGTATTCCGTCCAGGCTCCGCGCGATCTCTAGCGGATTCGCCGAAGGGTCAAGCCCTCGATCTCGAATCATCGGGATGAGTGCCGCGACTGCGGCGCTCACGCCTTCGGCGTGGTGCATCTGCACGCCGGCGGTGTCGAATTCGTCATCGAAGCGCACGGCGATCGCGCGCTCCCCGAAGATCACTAGACGACATGGATTGCGCTGGCCCAGCTGCGTACGGGCACGGTCCGCGATGACGCGGGAGATTTGGTCGATGGGATCGGAGGGCAGCGTTGCGGCCCCATCTGTCCGTACGCCGTTACGCGCGCTCATCGCCGCGCCTCCTGGCGCAGCTCGTCGGCTTCCTGCCGGATGTCGACGGTGAGCTGGCCGACGAAATACCAGAGCGGTTGCAATACCTGGATGGTCACGGCGGGGCGCGCGTGAGCGGCCTTGGCCAGGCTGGCGATGGCCTGCAGTTCATCGAGCTTGGCAACCAGGCGCTCATACGGGTCATACGGGTCACGCTCGCGGCGGGAGGAAGTTTTGGGGGTCGCTACACTATGCAGTGCCATGATCGTCTCCTAGTCGGACGGTTGTGGTAGGCGGGCAGGGTGGGCAACACCCTGCCCGCCGCTTTTACCGGCGGGCGCCGGATGCTATGCGCTTGAACGGCAGCACGGTGCCCGTGTCCGCCTTCAGCGCGTCGAGGTAGTCCGCCCAGGCCTGCATCATCTTTCGCCGCTCGGGCAGGTGGGCGGTGCGGTTGTAGGCGCGGCCGTTGGGATCGCGCACGGCGTGGCCGAGCTGTTGCTCGATGTAGTCCGGCCGGAAGTGCAGCACTTCGTCGAGCACGGTGCGCGCCATCGCGCGGAAGCCGTGGCCACTCATTTCGTCTTTGTCAAAGCCCATGCGGCGCAGGGCGGCCAGGATCGCGTTATTACTCATCGGGCGCCGCGGGCTGCGCGCGCTCGGGAAGACGAATCTGCTGCGCCCGGTCAACGGCTCGATTTCCCGCAGGATCGCGAGGGCCTGGTCGGCAAGCGGGACCACAAGCGGCTCGCGCATCTTCATTTTCTCGGCCGGCAGGTTCCATTGACGCGCCTCGAAATCGATCTCAGACCACTCCGCCTGGCGCAGCTCACCAGGGCGCACGAACACCAGGGGGGCCAGCCGGAGCGCGCAGCGTGTGACCAATGTCCCGGTATAGGCATCGATCGCCCGCAGCAGCCCGCCGATATGGTCCGGGTCGGTGATGGCCGCCAGGTGCTGTTTCTTGACCGGGGGCAGGGCGCCGCGCAGGTCCGTGACCGGGTTGCGGTCCGCGCGGCCGGTGGCGATGGCATATCGGAATACCTGGCCAGCGTTCTGCAGGGCGCGGTGCGCCGA
>JBGTIC010000474.1:0-29321 GCA_041745895.1 Gammaproteobacteria bacterium | reverse complement strand
TGCCGAGCTGATCGGCATGGCGGCGCCTGCGCATGGTCCGCAGGATACAAGTTTTCTGCCCGTGCGCGTGCCTGCCGATGGCGATGCGCTGGGCGTTGACGACTTCACCCTGACGGCCGTGCACACGCCGGGTCATGCGTCCAATCATCTGTGCTG
The DNA here is from genome assembly GCA_041745895.1 of Gammaproteobacteria bacterium. GTDB lineage: Bacteria > Pseudomonadota > Gammaproteobacteria > Steroidobacterales > PWYM01 > PWYM01. The sequence continues at coordinate 29,165 of JBGTIC010000474.1, read as the reverse complement.
GTTGCTGCAGCCGGGTGGCTGGCTGTTCACCGGCGATCACATCATGGCCGGATCCACCGTCGTCATCGCCCCGCCCGACGGCAACATGAACCAGTATCTGTTCTCGCTGGAACGACTCAAGGCACTGCCGGTGCAGCGTATCGCACCGGGTCATGGTGAAGTGCTGGAACGCCCGGGCGAGGTGGTCGACCGGATCATCGCCCATCGTCTGCGGCGTGAGGCTCGGGTGGTCGAAGCGCTTGCCCGACGCGTCGCGGCCAGCGCCGATGAGCTGCTCGCCGAAGTCTATGCCGACACTGCGACCAGCCTGTATCCGCTGGCGCGGCTGTCCTTGCAGGCGCATCTCGACAAGCTGCTGGAGGACGGGCGTGTCCGCAGCGCACCCGGTGGCCGCTTCACGCTGCTGACCTAAGGCAACCGACTGCCTGGCAGTGGTTGCCGGGCGATCACGTACTCGGCCACCGGTTGTCCGCCAATCAGGTGCTCCTGGATGATACGCTCGAGCACCTCCGGCGTGCAGCTGCGATACCAGATGCCATCCGGATAGACCACCGCGATCGGTCCCTCCAGACACACCTGCAGGCAGTTGACCTTGGTCCTGTAGACACCGCCCTGGCACACCAGGCCGAGCTGGATGAGGCGCTTCTTGAGGTAATTCCAGCTGATCAGGCTGTCTTCGCGAGGGCAGCACTTCGGCTTGCTCTGATCGGCACACAGCAGGATATGGCGACGGATACTGCGGATATGCAGCTTCTCGACAGCCTGTTCGAGCGCTTCACGATCCTCGACGCTGCGGCCCTGCACCTTGCCCATGGACGTCAGAGGTTCCGGCAGACCTGAAAGCAGGCGCTGTTGCGCTACTTCTCGCCGTTGATATAGCGGTCGAGTTCGCGATGGAAATGCCTCAAGCGCACTTCCTGTTCGCTCCACAACGGACCGCGAAAGCCCCGCGAACGTGCACCCTTCTGCACCACCGGCAGCAGTTCGGAGTCCTGGTCGAGCACCTGGCCCAGGCCGGGCGGCACGCCCAGCGGCACATGTTCGGTATCCGGCCGCGTCTCGCCACTTGTATCCAGACCCTCAGGCAGGCCCATCCACGCCGGCACGGTGTAGGTGGGGTCATCGGCAGGACGAAACAGCGTGAGGGTGTCGTAGTAAAAGCGCTCGGGCTCTGTGGGATGGGGCAGGAAGCGCATCAGGAACGCCCCTTCAGGATGCAGACCCATCTGAACGTTGGGGAAAATGCCCGTCGCCCAGCTGTCGGTGAGTTGCGGGTCGGACAGCTGGCTGTAATCGAGGTCCAGCTTCTCGGCGCGCACGCGCTTGGAGCGCTGAATGAACTCGCGTACCCCAAGTGCCGTGCCATCGAACTGCTCGGGGTTCGCGCCGGCATCGCGGATCATGAACTTCAGGCCTTCATCGACCTCTTCCTGATTGGGCAGTCGGGGCGACTTCTTGCCGATCGGCACGATCATGCGCGAGGCACCATTGGGGTAGAGATCGTATTGCACGCCCAGATCATCCATCACCCCGGAAGTCTGCGGATGCACGGCGTGCAGGTGGTAGCTCTCATAGAAGGCATCCACACCAGTCTTCCAGTTGGCCGCCCACTCGCTGCTGACGTGGCGCACCGTAAACATCTTGTCGATCTGGTAGGCCTCGAGATAGCCTTCGGGCAGGCCGAGGTACTCTTTGAGCGGCGGGGCCTTGCCATCCATGTTGATCCAGATCAGACCGGCGTGTTCCTCGCAGCGCACGCTTGAGAGCTGCGGGCGCGGACACAGCACCTGCGGGCGGAAGGTCTCCTCGTCGGTGATGGTGTGCAGACTGCCGTCGAGTTCGAAACTCCAGGAGTGAAAAGCGCAGGTGAAGCGCGGCACGCTGCCGCGTTCGTTCAGCACGATCTGGTTGCCGCGATGCGGGCAGACATTGTAGTAGGCACGCACGAGGCTGTTGTCGTCGAGCGTGATCACGAAGGATTCCGGGCCGGCGTTGAACACGAAGTAGTCGCCGGGCTCGCGCAGGTCCGTGCGTGGCCCTGCGATCAGCCACACGCGCGGCCACAGCTGCTGCCATTCCTTCTCCATGAATTCGCGGCTGTAGAAGCGCTCCGGACTGACAACATCGGTCCCGTTGTCGATATACGGTTGCTTCGCCTCGAGCGAGTCGGGCGGTGCATCGGGGTTGACCACGGGTCCAAAGTCGTACTTGTAGGCCATGACGGAATCGCTCCTTGAAGGCAGCGGCGCGGGCACCACTGCGTAGCCGTTGATCATACTCCAGCATAAACGTCGAACGCAGAAAAACAAGCGTGACTGTTTCTTTTGCGTTGCGGCATTCCTGCATCAGTTTACGGGCCTTCGACCGGATGCCGGTTGACGGGGATAGATTATTGAAAAAACTAAATAAAGTGAGGTTGAACTCGGACAAACAGTCGTGCTTGCTTTTTTTTTGTGCCACGGCTCTAATACGGCTCAGCTGTCGCCTTGTCGCGCCGGTATGCAGCAACGCGGATACGAAACGATCCGTCAACTGGGGGAAATGATTATGCAAGCACCATCCAATGCGGGCGGGCGTTGTCGTACCGCCGTGGTTAGCCTGACCGGCAGCGCGCTGCTGGCCGCGAGCATCGGCGTTGCACTGGCTCAGCAACCGGCGGGCGAGCGCGCCCGCGGATCGCTCGATGAGATTCTCGTCACCGCCACTCGCCGGGTGGAGACCGACCTGCAGGACACCGCAGTGTCAGTGTCCGCGTTCAGTCCCGATGACATCGACCGCATGATCGCGCGGGATATCTCCGGACTTGCAGCCGCAGTCCCCGGCTTCTCCGCTGCTCGCATTACGGCGTTCAACGCAGCATCGTTCGCGATGCGCGGCGTCGGTCTGACCGACATCATCGTCTACCAGGATGCCCCTGTCAGTGTGCAGATCGATGACTTCGTGATTCCCAGCGTGCAGACGCAGCTGCTGGATACCTTCGACATCGAGAGTATCGAATTCCTGCGCGGGCCCCAGGGCACGCTGTTCGGCAAAAACACCACCGGTGGAGCGGTCAATATCCGCAGCAAGCGGCCGAATATGACAGAGCTTGGGGCCGAGGCCCGCGTGGCGTACGGCAGCTTCAACGAGCGACGCGTCATGGGTGGGGTTGATATCCCCGTGGTGCAAGACGTGTTCGCGCTTAGACTTGTCGGAAGCTACGTTCAATCTGACGGATATTACCGCCTGGGTGCATCGTATGGGCCGATCAATACGATCGGTTTGTTCGATGGCTCCTTCGTGCCCTTCGACATCCCCGGCATCACCGGGCAGGTCGGTCAGGGAACAGGCGAGCGCAGCGGCGGCGAAGACGTGCTGAACGGCCGTATCAAGGCGCAGTGGAACGTCAATGACGATGTCTCGATGCTGCTGCAGTATGAGATCCTGCGCGATCGCTCGGATGCCGTGCCGTCTTTCAACGACACGCCGCCTGACGCTCCGTACGTATGGAACTTCCTTGGCTTCACCCGTCCGAGCGGCGATCCCCTGGATAACATGGGTTCGACCGAGCGCAACGATTCCCTGCTGGGTATGGGGCGTGGTCAGCGCATCGACGTCGATGGTGTGTACCTGAACGTGGACTGGGCACTCAGTCCCGATTACACCTTGTACCTGTCCGCGGGCCGGCGTGACCAGGACGAGATCTTGCCGAATACCTACACCGGTGCAGCACCGGTCAATTCAGTGACCGGTCAGGTGCTCTCGCTGTTTGACGCCAATCGCAGCACGACGCGGGCGACCACGCAGTTCGAGGCACGCCTTGCCTCGGATCTGGACGGTCCGTTCAACTATGTGGTCGGCGGGTTCTATCAGGAAAATGATGCCGCCTTCTGCGTCGTGCAGGTGCTCGGGTTCATCGATCTGGCGCTGGAATTCGCTGCCTTAGGCCTGCCGGCACAGCTGAACAACAACCTGCCATCTGTGCTGTGCAACAGCCAGGACTCAGACTCACTGGCGGGTTTCGTGGATGTCACCTACGACATCACCGACCGATTCACGCTGGGAGCAGGATTGCGCTATACCCGGGACGAGCGATCCTGGGCGGGCCGTACGCAGGTGACCTTCGGCGAGCTGGATCCGGCCAATCCGGGTCTGACCGCCGATGACCTGAACGCGCCGCTGGATGCAGGGGATTTTCAGCGTTTCCCCGGGGGCACGATCGTCAACTCATCCACGCCGGGCTTCGAGAACCTGAGCCAGAGCTGGTCGGAGCCCAGCTGGCGGGTCACCGGCGCCTATCGCTTCACTGATGACCTGCTGTCCTACCTGACCGTTTCGCGTGGCTACAAGGCCGGTGGTTACAATGACCAGACAGGTACCAGCGGTCTGCTGGTGCCGGCACTGACCCGCCCTGTGGATCCCGAGTTCGCCTCCAACTACGAACTTGGTTTCAAGTATGAAACCCCGAATGGGCGTTTGCGCTTCAACCCCACTGTCTTTGTCGCCAGGTACAAGGATGCCCAGCGCGCGGCCAATGTGATCACCGAGCGTGGCGGCGCGCAGTTCCAGGAAACAGTGTTTTACAACGCCGCCAGCGTCGACGCCAAAGGCATCGAACTGGAGTTCCAGGCACTCGTGACGGATGCCTTCCGGATTCGCGCTCAGGCCTCGTGGCTCGATGCCGAATACGACAGCTTCGCGATCGAACAGGAGGGTCTGTTTGATCCGCTCACCGGCGCGACAATTCTGCCCTTCAGCGAAGACTTCAGCGGTCTGCCGGTGCCGCGTTCGCCGAAAAAGAGTGGCGCGATCTCGGGCACCTACTCGGTCGATCTGGCGGGTGGCTATGTCGACATCACTGGTGAAGTCTTCTACGAAGACGAAAACCTGTTCTACATCTCGGTGGCGGGTCGCGAGTTCGACGCCTACCTGGATTCCAAAGTGTTGCTCAATGCCTCGGTAACCTATTCGGACCGGGACGGGCGGTTTTTCGTGCGCGGCTATGGCAAGAACCTTTCCGACAAACGCTACCGCATAGCCAGCCAGTCGGTGGCAACACTTTGGACTCACACACAGTGGGGCGCACCGCGCAGCTATGGCGTGGAGGTGGGGTTCAACTTCGGGCGCTGAGTTTCGGGGGGTCTGATCAGCGCAGCGCCGGCAACGATTCGCGCGGCGCAGATCGGACCGGGTCGAGGGGGGAGGTGGCCCCGCTGCGAAGATCTCGCAGCGGGGCTTTTTTGCTTTAGACTCAAGGTAGGCTATGCGAACCGTGGCTGGAGTGCGATGCCATGAACGAGGGCAAACCCCCTGACGACGACGCCGGTCGCCCGACGACCCGGTCGTTGAAAGACAGCGATGCAGGCCGCGTGAACTTCAGACAGGGCAATGCGGTGTGGGAGTGGAACACCCGGACCGGCGCGTTCAACCTGGAAGAGACGATGATGCTGGTCCGGCGGCTGGACAATCCGGATCTGGCGTTGGAAGGCCCCGTGAGCAAGCGCGAGCTTCAGCTGCGGGCCCAGATCGCAGTTCAGGCTCAGGCGCAGTATGACCGGTCGGCCGCGCACGGCGCGAAGTCCTCCGACCCCCCGGTGGTTCAGCCGGCTTCGCCGTCACCATCCCCGGCGCAAGCGCAGGAATCGCAGTCATCTTCCACCGCGTCAAGCGCCAACGACTGGACTTTGCAGACCTGGGCCCCGACCTCCGCGAAGCCTGAAGGTAGCAATCCGTACGACACTGCTGCGCCGGCAGGGCGCGGACCACCGGCCGAGGAGCGGGGTCGCCGCACGGACTGGGCACTGCGCAGCGGCCCGAACGAAGTGCCGAAGGACGCGCGCGGCTTCAATCCCTACGGCGATGATCCGCCGCCGCGACGCAAGCAATAGTGCGTCAAGGCCGGCGTGCGCGTCACGATGCCTGAACGGGCGGAGGTTCAGCCGGTGGTCGGCGGACGGCTGCCGAACACACAGTAGGGTTCCTTGTCGACGAGGTTGAGCACGAACGACAGCTTGGCAAAGCCTCCGACCATGGCCATGCAGGCGCCGAGCTCGCAGATCTCCGCGTCCGAGAAGTGGGCACGCAGGGCCTGATGGAGTGCTGGTGACATTTCTCCTTCCAGGTTGGTCAGCAGCATCTGCTCGGCAAAACGCAGTACAGCCTTCTCGGCATCGATGAACGGCCCGTGCTCGAAGTCCAGCAGGCTGTCAATCTGCGCCTGCGTGACGCCGGCCTCCAGTGCGCCAGGCACGTTCTGCAGATTGCAGGTGCGACAGCCGTGGTTGAGCGACAGGTAGAGCCTGGCCAGCTGCTTGTAGCGGTTTTCGACGCGCCCGCCAAAGAAGATCTTCGCGTAGAACTCGTTCATGACCAGGTTGAGCACTTCCGGGGTCGATGCAAAGGCCTCGACGAAGGCGGGCTGACCGGTGAGCCGGTTGAGCGTATCCCAGGCTTGACCCAGTGGCTCGGCGAGTTTGTCGCGCGGCGTGCGTGCAAGCAGCGTTTCGCTCATGGTGCTCTCCTCTGGTGTGTGCTGGTATCAGCGTTCATTGACACGGAAGTAATCGGGAATGCCAGCAGGCCAGACATCGCCCCACTGCTGGCCACCGCCGTCGACCGTGAGGACCTCGCCGGTGATGAACTTACCCGATGGTGCGAGAAGATAAACCGCCGCCTCGGCCACGTCGTAGGCATCCCCCAGACGCTTCATCGGGTTGGATACCTTGAAGCCCGCAGCGGCGTCCGAGGGATAGACATTGAAACCCTCGGTTTCCACAGAGCCGGGGGCGACGCAGTTGATGCGGATGTCCAGCGGCGCCCACTCGACGGCCACCGTTTTGGACAGGTAGATCACACCGGCGCGCGCCGCGCAGGTATGGGCAACCTGAGGCATGCCACGCTGAACCAGCGCGACGATATTGACGATATTGCCCGGGCGCTTCTCCTGCCGCCAGCGTTGCGCGGCGGCCTGCATCATGTACCAGGTGCCGTTGAGATTTGTATCGATGACCGCGTTCCAGCCCTTGACGCTGAAGTCGATGGCGGCCTGCGGGAACTGGCCTCCGCCGTTGTTGATGAGGCCGTCGAGCCGACCGAATTGATCCCAGGTCTGCGCGATCAGCGCGTGGACCTGCTCCGGATCGCGAATGGTCATCGCACAGGTGGCCACCTCGCTGCCCGGGACCAGGCGCTGCACACTGTCGCGACATTCTTCGAGCTTCTCGCTGCGTCGTCCGCAGATCATCACGCGTGCACCCAGACGTGTCAGCAGGAAGGTCATCGCCCGGCCCAGGCCGCTGCCGCCGCCGGACACGACATAGACGTGCTGCTTCAGCAGGTCGTCGCGAAACACCGTCGGTTGCTCGGCGAGCTGTTCATCGGTGAAGCCCCAGCCCGGCGAAGGCTCCGGACTCATGGATGTGGCTTTGAGTGTCATCGCGGAAGTCCCCTGAATTATTCTGTTCTGACTCATGCGCCGTGCAGTCCGATCACGGATATCGCTGCGACGTTTCTGATCGGGATGCCGCCCAGATTGTGTGTGAGTCCGAGCGTCGGATTGACGAGCTGGCGCTCACCTGCACGGCCGAGCAGTTGCAGGTAGATCTCGTAGACCATGCGCAGACCAGAGGCGCCGATCGGGTGGCCGAAGCACTTCAAGCCACCGTCGATCTGGCAGGGCAGCTCACCATCGGCGTCATACACGCCATCGAGCACGTCGCGGATGGCGCCGCCGCGCGGTGAGAGTCCCAGATCCTCCATGATCACCAGTTCGGTGATCGAGAAACAGTCGTGTACCTCGATGAGGTCGAGCTGGCGTCGAGGGTCGCTGATGCCGGCTTCCGCATAGGCGCGTTTCGCGGCCAGCGGGGTGGTGAGGGTGTGGCTGCCATCCCAGGAATCATGACCCATCTCCACACCGTTGGAAGGCGCGAGCTGCAGTGCCTTGATGCTCACCAGGTCATCTCGTCGGCCCAGCGAGCGGGCAATCTCGGGCGTGGTGACGATCGCGCAGGCCGCCCCATCGCTGACACCGCAGCAGTCATAGGTCCCCAGGGGATAGGCCACCATCGGCGCTTCGAGGATGTCCTGCATCGAGGGCGTGCTGCGCAGGTGGGCCTTGGGATTGTGTACCGCGTTCTGATGACTCTTCCACGAGATGTGCGCCATTGCGCGCTTGAGCTCGCCCATGGCCACGCCGTGACGGTTCGCGTAGGCGCCGGCGAGCTGCGCAAACGCACCCGGCGCCGTGCTGTTGGGCAGGTAGAGATCCTCGAAGCTGCCCTTGGTGCGCTCGGGCAGACCCGCGTAGCCGGTGTCCTTGAGTTTCTCCACGCCCATCGCCAGTGCAATGTCGCAGGCGCCTGCGGCCACGGCATAGACCGCGCCGCGCAGGGCTTCGGTACCGGTGGCGCAGAGATTTTCCACGCGCGTGACCGGGATGTTCGGCAGGCGCAATGACATCGACAGTGGCAAGGCGGACTTGCCGGTGTTCTGTTCATCGAAAAACACGCCGAGCCAGGCGGCATCGATGGCGGATTTCTCGATGCCCGCGTCAGTGAGCGCCTCACTGAAAGCCTCGACCATCAGATCCTCGTGACCGCAGTCCCAGCGCTCGCCGAACTTCGAACAGCCCATGCCGAGAATTGCCACCTTGTCGCGAATGCCCGTGGCCATCACTGTGCGTCCATCGCCTTCGTCGGCTTCCAGAAATAACGGATGAAACCACGGCGGTCATCGATGTCCTTGATGCGGAACATCATGCGCAGTGGTGTGTCAACCGCGAGTTCGCCGGGCGCGAAATCGGTAAATTCCATCAACAGGCTGCCGCCCTCGGCAAAGCTGACACTGCCGTACATCAGTGGTGGTGCCGGCGAGTGGGCCTGCCAGTCCTCGGTATAGGACTTCACGCGCGCAGGACTCTCGGCGAAGCGATGCTCTCGCTGGGTATCCAGGGCTCCGCAATGCACGCACATGCGGGTTCGCGGGAACTGTGGCGTCCCGCAGGCGCTGCAGTGACCACCGACGAAAGCGGTGATGGCTCGGCGCTTGCGATGGAAAGTCGACTGCGCGGTGCGCTTGTCGTGCTCGGCGCGCGCGCCCCAGTCCATCTGCACCTCACCGGCAAACGACAGGTAGCGAACGTAGCGAGTCTCTTCGCGACGGCGCGCCAGGCAGGTGCTCACGCTGGCGCGCCGTGGCTGCCGCTCGATGTTTGCGGTGACGCGAAACACCAGTGCGTCGGCACCCTGGCCGAATCCCAGCAGCATGATCAGCTGCCCGGGCCGCGCCGATTCAAGCACCTTGACCAGCATCAGCAGCGGGTGGGCACTGCCGCTGTCGCCGCACTGCGCAGACAGATCATCGGCGAGGCACTCGTCGGGAAGCTGTAACCTGCGGCACAGCGCCTTGCCCATCCGCGCAGGCCCGGGAAAGACCAGCGTGTCGATCTGGGCGGCGGACACACCGGCCGAGGTGAGCGCGCGGCCGATCACCTCGGGCAGAAGCTTGAGGTAGCCCTCATCACGTACCCAGCGTTCTTCAAAGCCGTAGTCGTAGGTCTGACCGCTGGCGCGATGGTGGTCGACGAGGTCGCGATTCACCGTGGCGCCACCAAGGAACTGTGCGATGAGCGCGTCGCCCTGGCCGAGCGCGAGCGCTGCAGCGGCGTCACCGTAGCGCATCTCCGCGGAGCTTCCGGGTCGCGCGCGGCGATGATCCGAGGCAATCAGCAGGGTATCGGGCTGTCCTCCGGCTTCCAGTGCGGCCAGCAGCGCCGAGGTGGCGCTACGCAGGCTGCCGCCGCACTCAGTGGCAAGCCCGGTTTCGTCGAGATCCAGTGCGGCTGCGACCAGGCCCGCATTGCTGCGATCTGCAAACGGCAGCGTGGTGGAGGCCAGTTGCAGACGTGCTGCCGGGCGTTGTGCGCCACGCAGGCACTCCCGCCCGGCTTCCACCGCCATCGTCAGGGCATCCTCGTCCCAGTTGCAGATACTGCGTTCGCCGCGAGCCTGCGCCAATGCGGGGTTCATCCAGTCGTTGGCCGCCGCGATCAGCGCGCGCGGCAGACGCAGCATCGGCACATAAGCGCCGCAGGAGACGATGCCGCCTTGCATGCGATCAAGCCTCGATGAACTGCTGCAACTTCGGTGTGACGCGCAGGTGTGCAGGGACCTGCCGGGTGCCGATACGTCGGTCGAGTTCCTCGTGCCAGTGGTAGATACGTCGTTCCTGGTAGTTCAAGGGCATGCCCTTGAAGCCCGGGGATTCCACCGACTTCTGGATCTGCGGTGCGAACTGGGTATCCTCGAAAAGAATGCGGTCGAAATTTTCGATGCGCCGGGTCCACAGTGCGGGGGGCTCGCCTGCACCCCAGTCGGGCGCGAACCAGTGACACTCGATGTGCATGCTGCGCGGACCGGTCGGCCAGAACACCAGAAACGGCATGCCCGAGTCGGACAGCGGTGTCACCAGGTTGGGATACAGATTGAACGACGGGTTGTTATTGGCGAACAGAGGGTCCACCGATGGAATCTGCTTCATGCCGACGGTGCCGGGGTCGACCCAGTCGGGACGGCGGTTCGGCGTAAGCATCAGTGAATGCCCCTTGGGCCAGAGCAGAATCTTCGAGCCGCGGTGATCGAGAAAGCGATCGACAGTGGTCTGGTGGATGGACTTCAGGTGATAGACCTCGAGGAAGGCGTCCATCAGCACCTTGACGTTGCACTCGACATCAAAGCCATGCTTTTCCACGAAGCGGATACTGTCGATACCGTATTGTTCGAAGTACTTCGGGATGGGGCCGAGGTGCTCGAGCAGCGGCTCGGCTGCAGGGTCCTCGTTGACGAAAATCCAGTTGCCCAGCTGCTCGCAGCGCACCTGAATGAGGCCGCGGGAAGTCATGTCGAGATCAACGAAGTCACGTTTGTCTCGCAGATTGACCAGCCGGCCATCGAAGTCGTAGGTCCAGCCGTGATAACCGCAGACCAGCCCGCGCGTGTGTCCGCAGGCCTCCTTGACCAGCGGGCCGCCACGGTGCCTGCAGGTGTTGTAGAAGGCGCGGATCTGCATGTCCTTGCCGCGGATCAGGAAGATCGGACTGCCGGTACGGGTGAACTGCATGAAGCTGCCGGCCTGGGGCAACTCATCGCTGTGCGCGGCATACAGCCACGAGCGTTTCCATAGCTGCGCCTGTTCGAGGGCGAGGAACTCGGGGTCGACGTAGCGCCCCCCGGGGATGTCGGGAAGTTGCGGGAAACGCTCCGGCGGGCCCGAGCGGCTGCGCTCGAATGCCATGCCTTCGCGCAACTGATCGATGATGGCTGCTTCCATGACGAAACCTGTCCGGGATGGCTTGTCCACTCCGGAGGATTATAGGTTCCTGCAGCCGCAAAAGAAACAAGCCTGACTGTTTTTTTGGAGGGTCACATGCGATACTCAGGCCGGCCGTTCGCAGCCGCTCGCAAGTTTTGTTCACGGGGGAGGATGCAGGACTGAATTCGCCTATTCTGCACCATTTCGACATCTCGCCGTTCGCCGAGAAGGCCAGGCTCGTCTTCGGGCTGAAGGCGATCGCCTGGCGCTCGGTGCAGATCCCCCTGATCATGCCCAAGCCGATGCTCACGGGTCTGACGGGGGGGTATCGCAAAACTCCGGTGATGCAGATGGGTGCCAACATCTACTGCGACACCCGGCGCATTGCACTCGAACTCGAGCGCCGCTATCCCCAGCCTTCCCTGTTTCCCGGTGGCGATGTCGGCCTTGGCATGGCGCTGTCCCACTGGAGTGACACGGCGTTTTTCGAACCCGGTGCGGGCCTGTCGATGGGCGTGAACACCGAGCTTCCTGAACCCCTGTTGAAGGATCGCAAGGCATTTTTCGAGTTCATGAACTTCGATCGCCTGGGCGACGAGATTGAGCACCTGTATACGCAGCTGCGCGCGCAGGCCAGCCTGGTGGACCGCCAGCTCGCCGACGCTCGCTGCTTCGTCAACGGCCAGCATCCCGGCTGGGCGGATATCTGCGCGTATTTCCCGCTGTGGATGGCCCGTGCGAATGTTGCGCCCAGCGGGCAGGTGCTGGCGCGCTTCACGCACCTGCCGGACTGGGAGGCGCGGATCGCGGCGCTGGGTCATGGGGAGCGCCGTGACATCGAGGCCGCTCAGGCCTGGGAGGAGGCGGCTCAGGCAGAGCCGGATATTGCCGTGCGCGTGGATGACGATGATCCGCTGGGTTTCGTCGCCGGTCAGTCGGTCAGTGTGGCCGCCGATGACTACGGGCGAGATCCGGTGCATGGCAGGCTCGTCGTGCTCGATGTCGACGAGGTCGCGGTCATGCGCGAAGTGCCTGAGCTGGGGCGCATCGCAGTGCATTTCCCGCGCAGCGGTTACCGCGTGACCGCACTGTGAGGGCGCCATGATCGAGCTGCACTATTTCCCGTCGCCCAACGGCATGAAAATCGCGATCATGCTCGAGGAGTGCGCACTGCCATACCGCGTTGTCCCGGTCGATATCAGTGCAGGCGAACAGTTTGCACCTGCGTTTCTGGCCATCAGCCCCAATAACAAGATTCCGGCCATCGTTGACGAAGACGCGCCCGGCGGTCCTCACAGCGTGTTCGAGTCCGGTGCCATCCTGTGGTATCTGGCCGAAAAAGCCGCGCAACTGCTGCCGGCTGACGCTGCCGCGCGCAGCCACGTCATGCAGTGGCTGTTCTGGCAGGTCGGCGGCCTGGGGCCCATGGCAGGGCAGGCCCACCACTTCCGCGCCTTCGCGCCCGAGCGGGTGCCCTACGGCATCCGCCGTTACACCGACGAGGTCAATCGCCTGTACGGCGTGCTCGAACGCAGGCTTGCAGCGCGCGACTGGATCGTCGATGACTACTCGATTGCCGATATCGCCTGCTGGCCCTGGATTCGGCCGCACGAGCGTCAGGGCCAGAGGCTTGAGGAGTTTCCGCGCGTGCGTGACTGGTTCACGCGTATGGCTGCGCGCCCGGCGGTCCGGCGGGCGCTGGCGCTTGGCGATGAACGTCTGCTCGATCGCGAACAATACGAAGTGTTGCTCAACCAGACGGCAGCCAAGGTCCGCGAGCAGTCGGGGCGACGCGGTCGACCACCGCGCAAATCCTGGCCACCGGGGAGCGCACCATGAGCGCACTGATTCTGCACCACTACGATGCCTCGCCGTTTACGCAGAAGGCGCTGCGCATGCTCGGCCTCAAGCGGCTTGAGTGGCAGTCGGTCGAAACCCCGATGATCGAGCCCAAAGCGGATCTGGTGGCGCTGACCGGCGGCTATCGCGGCACGCCGGTGCTGCAGATCGGTGCGGACATCTACATAGACTCCCAGCGCATCGCGTGTGAACTCGAGGCGCGGTTCCCGCAGCCGACGTTCTACCCGGCCGGCGACACAGGTCTGGCCGATGCGCTGCAGACCTGGGGGCAGGCTTTTTTCCGGGCCGGGCTGCACATGGCCATCCATGCCACAGCTGCGCAATGGCCTCAGGCGTTTCGTGCCGATCGCGAAGCGGTGTTTCCCGACATCGATTTTCCTCAGGTGATGCGCGATGTCGCCCACGAGCGCGGCCAGTTCCTCGCACACGCGGCTTTCCTTGAACACGCACTGGCCGATGGGCGCAGCTTTCTGACCGGAGATGCGCCGGGAATGGCCGACATTCAGGCCTGCAGTGTGCCGTGGTTTGCGCGTGCGGGTATTCCCGGCGTCAACCAGATGCTCGCTGGTATGCCGAAGTTGGCGGCGTGGGAGTTGCGCGTGGCCGAACTGGGTGAGGGCCGCCGCGAGCTCATCGGCGCGCGGGCTGCGATCGACGTGGCGCGTGCGGCCATCCCCGATACTACGCCTGCGGTCGTGACCCACGAGGCCACCGGCTTTGCCGCCGGCGACACCGTCACGGTAGCCGCAGACGATTCGCAGCGCGGTGCCATGAGCGGGAGGCTGCTGCGGCTGGATGCACGCGGCATCAGTGTGTTGCATGAAAGTCATCAGGCAGGCGATGTGGTCGTGCACTTTCCCCGCCTGGGCTACCGGCTGTCGCGGGCTTGAGCGCCGGTGCATGTCCAGGGTGCTACACGACACGTGCCTCATGCAGTCTGCCGATGTCCGCGGGGCTGAAGCCGAGTTCGGCGAGGATCTCGTCGGTATGCTCGCCGAGCTGCGGGGGCGGGCGCTTGATGCCCGCATCGAGCTGGCTGAACTTCAACGGGATGTCGGCGACCGGCGCGCTGCCCGCCAGGCCCGGAAAGCTGACCCGCGCAAGCCACCCCATCGCGGCGACCTGGGGATTGTCCAAAGCCTGCTGCAGATCCAGCACCGGGGCGCTGGGAATGTCCGATGCAGCGAGCTCGTCGAGCGCCTGTCGAGTAGTGCGTGTCTGGCACCACCGGGCCATGTGCGCGCAGATCAGGTCCCGATGATCGCCGCGAAGCTGATCGGTGGCAAAACGCGCGTCAGTGGCCCAGTCCGATGCACCCGTGAGTTCGCACCAGCGCGCAAACAGCGCGTTGCCCACCGTGTGCACCAGCACATGTCCATCGCGCGTGGCAAACACGTCAGAGGGTGCCGAGGTCTGCACGCGGTTGCCCGTCGGTTGTCGATTGAGCGCGCCTGCGCCCTGTTCGATCAGATGCGAATTGAATACCGCCAGTGCCGTGCCCAGCAGCGAGGCTTCGACATGCTGGCCTGCGCCCGTGCGCTCACGGTGGATCAGTGCGGCCAGCGTGCCGAATGCCGACAGCACCGCGGTCGAATAATCCACGTAGGGTGCTGCGGCCTTGACCGGGTGACCCGGCGTGCCGCTCATGAACATCGCACCCGACATCGCCTGGCCCACGCCGTCGAAACCACCACGTTCGGCATCCGGACCCTCGGCGCCGAAAGCGCTCTGCGTGGTCAGAATGATGTCGGGCCGGATCGCGGCCAGCGACGCGTAGTCCAGACCCATGCGTATGAGCCCCTGAGGGGTGAGGTTGGCGACAACCACATCCGCGGTCGCAACAAGTCTTGCGACGATCTCGCGGCCCTCCGGCTTGAGCGGATTGAGCGTCATGCCGCGCTTGTTGCAGCTGGTCTGCAGAAACACACCGCCCTCACCGCTGCGCGCGAGCGGCGCGATGTAGCGATCCTCGCCGCCGTCGAGTTTCTCGATGCGGATGACCTCAGCGCCCAGATATCCGAGCAGCGTGGCGCAGTAGGGACCGGCAACGTAGCGGCCGAAATCCAGTACGCGGAGTTTCGAGAAATCCAGGCCCACGGCCGATACGACTCAGTGTTTCGCAAGCCAGGGCAGCAGGATCTCGCAGAAGCGGATTTTTTCCTCCTTGCCGGCCACCACATGCGCCACGTCTTCCATCAGCACGCCGTCGGCGCCGGGAATGCGCGCCTCGATGGGCAGCGTCGTGCGCGGGCTGGTGACCAGATCCTGGCCGGCGTGGATCACCAGCGACGGACACCTGATTTGCGGCAACTGGTCCCAGACATCATGGTCGACACAGGCTTCAATGAAGCGCGCGTGCGCCGGGTAGCGCCCGTTGAGTTCCTTCCAGCCGCCCTCGGGTCCGAGCAGCTTGTGCTTGTTGTCGTTGTAGTAATCCGGCTTGAACGACATCACCGTCACAAAGCGTTGGAAGACCTCGAATCCCGAGTCGCGGTGAATGGTCCCGAACAGCTCGAGCTGGTCGCGCAGGAAATCATCGCAACGTGCCCACGCCCCCATGTTGACCATCGAGCGCACCAGGTCGGGACGCTCGATCGCGACCTGCTGCGAAATGCATGCACCAATGCCGACCAGACCGATGAAATGCACCCGGCTCCAGCCGAGGTGATCGAGCAGAGCGATGACATCCTGGGCGTGCAGGTCCATGCTCGCAGGGATCGTTACATCGTCAGTGGACTCGCCGATGCCTCGGTAGTCGATCAGCAGCACGGTGTAGCGATCGGTCAACCCGCGCGCGAGGTGACGATGCCCGCCATGGCAGAACGTACCCCAGCCCCCCATGCAGATGGCCGGGTCGCCACTGCCGTGGAGTTCGTAGTACATATCGTGGCCGTTGATGTGTGCGATGGGCATGATGCGACTCTCCGGTTGCGCGTGACCCTGGCGTGCGGCAGCGAAGCTACACAGCCTGTGGAGACCTTGCAAGGCGCGCCGCGCCGCGCGTCTGCGTAACCCATGATACGACCACCCCCTGTGAGCAAGCGAGGCATGACATGGATTTCCAGTTGAGTGAGGAGCAGAAGGCGCTGCAGCAGGCCGCACGCAGGTATGCTCGAGACAAGCTGCCTGAGATCGCCGCGCAGATCGAGCGCAGCGGCGAGCCACCCTCGCGCGAGCTGGTACGCGAGTATGCCGAGATGGGCTTTCTGGGCGTCAATGTTCCGGAAGCCTACGGCGGCATGGGACTTGGCAATCTCGAGGCGCTGCTGATTCTCGAGGAGTTCGCGCAGATCTCCTCGGCCGTGGCCTTTCCGGTGTTCGAATCCTGCGTGGGCCCGGTGCGGGCCATCGAGCGTTTCGGTCAGGAGGCGCTGAAACGTCGCGTGGTGCCGGAGGTCTGCCGTGGCAACCTGATCGTCGCGGTGTCGATGTCCGAGCCCCAAGCTGGCTCTGCCCTCACGGATCTGCAAACCACGGCTCAGCTGCACGGTGACACTGTGGTGATCAACGGTACCAAGCGCTGGTGTTCGGGCGGCGGCCATGCCGACGGCTACGTCGTGTACTGCCGCATGTCGGCGGACCCCGGCGCTCGCGGCATTGGCGCGGTGTACGTGGAGAAGGATCGCAAGGGTTTGTCCTTCGGCGCCCAGGAAGCGCTGATGGGCTTTCGCGGTGTGCCTTCTTCCGACATCTATCTCGACAACGTCGAGCTGCCGGCCGAGAACATCATCGTCCCGGCCGGGGGGTTTCGCAAGCTCATGGAAGCCTTTGATCTCGAACGCTGCGGAAACGCCACGATGTCGCTGGGCCAGGCCTCCGGTGCGCTCGAAGATGTGCTGGAGTACGTGCAGGCGCGTGAGCAGTTCGGCAAGCCGATCGTCGACTTCCAGGCCGTGCAGCTGAAGCTCGCGGAGATGAAGATGCGCGTGGATGCTGCGCGCCTGCTGATCTGGCGTGCCGCCAGCAACGCGCAGGACGGCCTTCCCAGCGTGCTGGATTCATCGCTGGCCAAATGCTTCGCCAACGAGATCTGCCGTGAAGTCACCGGCGACGCCGTGCAGTTGATGGGTGGGTACGGCTATTCGAAAGACTACCCGATGGAGCGTCGGCTGCGCGATGCCTGGGGCTGGGGTATTGCCGGCGGGGCGGTGGACATCCAGAAGACCAACATTGCCGCCGCTTTGGTCGGGCGACGCTTCGATCAGCGACGCTAAAGGTCGCATGCCTAGTCCAGCGAGACCTCGACAAGGTCGTCGACGATGCGCACGGGGTAGCTGCGAATTGCCTCGAACGCCGGTGCCCCTTTGACGCTGCCATCGCGCACATCAAAGGCGGCACCGTGCAACGGGCAGATGATACGCGTGCCTCGCAGCCGGCCTTCATCCAGGCGCGCATAGGCATGCGAGCAGATGTTGTGCACGGCGAAAAAGCCCTCGCGCGTGTGGCACAGCAGAATCTGATGTTCGCCAAGCTCGAAGCAGCGGGCCTTGCCCTGGGGCAGCGCCTCGGTCTGGATCAGCGGATGATAGGTTTCTGCACTCATGACTCGTCGTGGCATTTCCGTCGGGCGCTGCGAAGCCGGTCACAGCGCGCCCAGCAGGCGGGCGCGATGATAGCATAGCCACTTTTATTGGCAGTCGAGCGTCGCGGGGTTTCTACGTGGATAGCAAAGTCTGTGCAATCGCCGGTGTCGGGCCGGGCATGGGGCTGGCGCTGTGCAGGCGCTTCGGTCGCGAGGGTTTTCACATCGCGATGATCGGTCGCAACGAGGCCCGCCTTGCCGAGTTGCGCCGCACGCTCGCCACGGAGGGCATCAAGGCCTCCGCCCACGTAGCCGACGTCGCGGATCGCAAGGCGATGGCCGCCGCCTTCCAGCGTATCGGCCAGGATCACGGTCCGGCGGAAGTGATGATCTTCAACGCCTTCCTGCGTCGCACCAGTGCGCCGACCCTGCTGACGGAACTCGACGTGCTCGACAGCGTCCGCGTCAACGTCGTGGGTGCGCTGCACTGCGTGCGCCACGTCGTGCCCGACATGCGTCACCGCAAGCGCGGCACCATCCTGTTCACCGGCGGCGGCTCGGCGGTCGAGCCCCCGGTGCAGGTGGCGGCACTGGGGATCGGTAAGGCGGGCCTGCGCAACCTGTGTTTCAGTCTCGCCCGCGAACTGGCGTATCACGACATTCACGTGGCCACCGTGACGATCTTCGATCACATCAATCCCGGCACGCATTTCGACCCCGACACCATCGCCGAAGAGTACTGGAAGCTGCACACGCAGCCGCGCGACGAGTGGAAGGTGGAAGTACAGTATCGCTGAGTGCGCGCCACGAGAGGGTGATAGAAAACAATATCTTGCAGATGTCTTCCCGCTGCCTGAGGCCGCGAAAAGAAACAGTCATGACTGTTTCTTCGCGGTACTGGCGATGCTATGATCGGGCAAGCTTCGGGGGAGGCACGTACCCGGCATGACAGGAGGTGGCTGGTGAGCGAGAAGACGGCGAGGATGTCTTTCATTTCCCGCATGACCGTGAAGCCGGACAAGGAAGCGGAATTCATTCGCCTGGCCAGGCTGCTCACGCGCAAGGTGCATGCGAGCGAGCCAGACACGCTGATCTACCAGTTCTACCGTCTGCGCGAACCCAACCGGTTTGCGGTGGTCGAGTCCTTCACCACGGAGCAGGCCGAGCACGACCACCAGAACACCGCCTACTTCCTGGAGATCGCGCCTGGCCTTGTCGATTGCCTCGACGGCCCGTACGTACGCGAGTACCTCGATCCGCTGGAAGGCTGAGGGCAAGACCCCTGGGAGCCCCGATGGCGCGCACCCCGTTCATCAAGGTCACGACGCTGGGTGATCTGCTGCTGCAGGCGGCAGAGGCCTACCCCGAGACCGCCGCCGTGGTGTTTCCCGACGAACGGGTGAGCTATGCCGAGCTTGCGGCACGCGCCCTTCGGCACGCGCGTTCACTGCGCGCGCTGGGCGTGGCTCCGGGCGATCACGTCGGGCTGCTCATGCCCACCTGCATGGATTTTCCGGAGTTGTTCTTCGGCATTGCGCTGTGCGGTGCTGTGGCGGTGCCCATCAACGCACGCTACCAGTCCGGCGAGCTTGCCTATGTGATCGAGAACGCCGATCTGGTTGTCGTGATCACCACTTCGCGTGTGGCAGATCATGTGAACTTCGTCGAACGGCTGTATGGTGCCTTCCCCGACCTGCCGAAGACGCCCGACGCGACGCGACTGTCGCTGGAGGGCGCACCATGTCTGCGCCAGCTGGTGTTGATGGGCGCTGACGAGGCGGCCGGTTTTCTCTCTCAGGCGTATTTTGCCGCCGCCGCAGATCGCATTGACGAAAACGAGATCATGGAGATTCGTTCACGGGTGCGACTGCGCGAGCGTGGACTGATGCTCTACACCTCGGGTACCACAGCGAACCCGAAGGGCTGCCCGATCAGCCACGAAGCGATGGTCCGCAATTCCATCGCGCTGGGCCGCGATCGCTACCAGTTGACTCACCAGGATCGATTCTGGTCGCCGCTGCCGATGTTCCACATCGCCGCAATCCTGCCGATGGTCTCGATTTTCGACGTCGGTGGAAGCTATCTCACCATGGCACATTTTGATGCTGGCGTGGCGCTGGAGATGCTGGAACGCGAGAAAGTGACGGTGACTTATCCGTGCTTCGTGACGATCATGTCAGACCTCATCAAGCACCCGGATTTCTCCAGCACGGATCTTTCGCGCATCCGGCTCATGAATGCAAATTTCGCGGTCCAGCCCGACTGGATCCGTGAGGCGATGTTGAAGGCCATGCCCGACACCGTCTATGTGGGCACGTTCGGCATGACTGAAACGGCGGGCACCGTGTGCACCAGCCGCCTGGATGACCCGCTGGAGGCGCGCACGCACCGGCTGGGGGCGCCGCTGCCGGGTCTGGAGGTGCGTATCGTCGATGCGGAAAGTGGTGACGAGGCGGGCCTGGGTGAGCGCGGGGAGATCCACGTGCGCGGCTACAGTCTGTTCGACGGGTACTACAAGGATGCACAGAAGACCGCCGAGGCACTGGATGCGCAGGGCTGGTACCACACCGGCGATATCGGGTCGCTGGATGAACACGGACAGATCATGTTCTACGGTCGCCTGAAGGACATG
Source organism: Gammaproteobacteria bacterium (assembly GCA_041745895.1). Taxonomy (GTDB): domain Bacteria; phylum Pseudomonadota; class Gammaproteobacteria; order Steroidobacterales; family PWYM01; genus PWYM01. Next base: position 8,862 of record JBGTIC010000474.1, on the reverse strand, counting down.
CTCAAGGTGGGCGGCGAGAATGTCGCTGCCGCGGAGATCGAGAGCTACCTGGCCACCCACCCGGCCGTGAAGCTGGCGCAGGTCGTTGGCGTGCCTGATGCGCGCCTGCAGGAAATTCCCGCCGCATTCGTCGAACTCGAGGCCGGCAAGACCACCAGCGAGCAGGAACTCATCGAGTTCTGCAAAGGGCGTATCGCCGGTTTCAAGGTGCCGCGCCATGTACGCTTCGTCACCGAGTGGCCGATGTCCACCAGCAAGATCCAGAAATTTCGACTGCGCGACGGGCTTATTGCCGAGCTTGCGTCTGCGTCAGGACGGTTGAGTCAGAAAGGAGTCACGGCAACATGATGGCATTCATTGCAAGGCTGGTGGTGAAACCCGAAAAGGCCGCGGAGTTCGAGGCGCTGCAGGTCAAGCTCAAGGCGCTGACCCAAGAGCACGAACCCGACACGCTGGTCTACGATTTCATCCGCCATCGCGAACACCCCAACACCTATGTGGTGTACTCGAGCTTCCGCGACGAGGAGGCGTTCCAGGCTCATCAGGAATCCTCGTTCCACGATGATCTGGTGCCACCGATCCTGGCCTGCCTCGCCGAGGACATGGACCTGCAGTTCTTCGACGGGGTGTGACTACACGACACCTGGCAGTTTGCTGGCACGCGCCAGCCGCTCCGCGACATCCTTCCAGTTGACGATGTTCCACCAGGCCTTGACCCAGTCCGCCTTGACATTGCGGTATTGCAGGTAGAAGGCGTGTTCCCACATGTCGAGGACCAGAATCGGCGTGGCGCCCTGGGCGACATTGTCCTGATGATCAAGAATCTGTGCGACCTGCAACTGGCCTGCGATGGGCTCCCAGCACAGCGCCGCCCAGCCTGAACCCTGAACGCCTTTCGCTGCAGCCTCGAACTGTCCGCGAAACGCATCCTTCGAGCCGAAGTTCTTCTTCAGCTGTGCGGCCAGCGGTCCTGAGGGATCGCCACCGCCCTGGGGCCCCATGTTCTTCCAGAACAGTGCATGCAGCACGTGGCCAGACAGGTTGAACGCCAGGTTCTTCTCCAACTGGTTGATGGTCGCGAAGTCGCCTGCGCTGCGCGCGGATTTCAACTGCTTCAGCGTATCGTTCGCGCCCTTGACGTAGCTCGCATGATGCTTGCCATGGTGGAGCTCGAGAATCTCGGCTGAGAGGTGGGGCTCGAGTGCCTTGAGGTCATAGTCGAGGTCTGGAAGCTGGTAGGTCATCATCTCTCCGTTGGGTCGGTTGCGACTGTAAATGGCCGCGGCCTGTATGCCTGGTTCGCGAGCCTGCGCCGTGGCCTTTTATAATGACAATACTGCGACCGCAGCGTTCGTTCGATGACGCACGCAACTGGCGTTTGCGGGCGCTCTATGATGTGCGCACGCCGGGCATGCACCACACAGCGGCCATGAAGCGCAAGGGAGATGCCTATGAACCGCCCGTCACAGGAATTGCTTACCAGCCTGTACGATCTCGCCACGGGCGATGAGGATGCGCGCGTCTGCAAGGACATTCCCGACGGTGCCTGCCAGCACCAGCCGCGCAACTATTTCGCTCACATACTCGCACTGATCGCCACCAACTCCGGTGATCTGCTCATGAACGTCAAGACCGTGCTGGCGTGGATCCTCTCTTCGCTTGGCGCGCCCGTCTGGATGATTTCGCTGCTGGTGCCCATCCGTGAGTCGCTGTCACTGTTGCCGCAGCTGGCCGTGGCCGGCGTGATGCGCCGCCACAGCGTGCGCAAGTGGTTCTGGGTCATCGGCAGCATCATTCAGGGCATAGCGGTCCTGGCGATGGTGCCGGTAGTGCTGCGCTTCGAAGGCGCGGTGGCCGGCGGGCTGATTCTCGGACTGCTGGCAATCTTCGCGCTGGCGCGAGGCATCTGCTCGGTGTCGCTGAAGGACGTGATGGGCAAGACGGTCTCCAAGACCCGGCGGGGGTCGCTGAGTGGCTATGCCGCTTCCGCCGCCGGACTTGTGTCATTGCTGGTGGGCACCTGGCTGCATCTCGCAGGTCCCCAGGCGCAGTCGGTGAATGTGTTTGCCTGGCTGCTCACCGCCGCCGGGGTGCTCTGGTTGCTTGGCGCAGTCGTCTACAGTCAGGTGAACGAGTCCGCGGGCGCGAGCGACGGCGGGGCCAGTGCGCTGTCCGAGGCCTGGCGCAGCGTGGCGCTGCTGCGCCAGGACGCTCGTCTGAGGCATTTTCTGTATGTGCGAACCTTGTTGCTGAGCACTGCACTTGCGTCTCCGTTCTATGTGGTCATTGCGCGCGAGCGCACGGACAGCAGCCTGGGCGTACTCGGTCTGATGATCATTGCCACCGGATTGGCAGCGCTGCTTTCCTCCGCCCTTTGGGGTCGGTATGCCGACCGCTCCAGCCGCCTGGTGCTGGTGGCAGCCGCCTTCATCGCCGGCGTGATCGGCCTGGCCGCGTTCGGCTACGCACGCATCGAGCAGGGTCACATGGCCGGCGCGTTTGCCGTGCTGTTCTTCGTGCTCGGCGTGGCTCATGCGGGGGTGCGCATCGGGCGCAAGACCTATCTGGTGGACATGGCCGATCAGTCCACCCGTGCGGCCTACGTTGCCTTGAGCAACACGCTGATCGGTGCGGCGCTGCTGCTGGCGAGTTCCGTGGGACTGCTGGGGTCGGCCATGGGCGCCGAGGGCATCATCCTGGTGCTGGCCTTGTGCTCGCTGGCGGCGGGTGCGTTGGCCTGGCGGCTGCCCGAGGTACAGTAAAGTATGAATAAGCACACACGGAGAGTGAGATGGGACTTCTGAAGAACGGCAAGTGGCACACCGACTGGTATGACACCGAAGCCAGTGACGGTGAGTTCGTCCGCGAGGACGCAGGATTCCGCGACTGGGTCGTCGCGCCTGGGGCCAGTGCGCCGTCGGGTGCGCAGGGCTTTCCTGCGGCTTCCGGTCGATATCACCTGTATGTCTCGTATGCCTGCCCATGGGCGCATCGCACGCTGATCTTTCGCCGACTCAAGGCGCTCGAAGCGCATATCGGTCTGTCTGTCGTGGATGCCGAGATGCTCGATGACGGCTGGTCGTTTTCGCGAAAATTCAAACATAACGAGGACGCAATCCACGGCGGGAAACATCTCTACGAGTTGTACCAGCGGGCGCGGAAGGACTACACCGGCCGCGTGACGGTCCCGCTGCTATGGGATCTCGAGCGTGACACCATTGTCAGCAACGAGTCCTCCGAGATCATCCGCATGTTCAACTCGGCGTTCGACCAGATCACCGGCAATCGCCTCGACTTCTACCCCGAGGCGCTTCGCGGCGAGATCGACGAGATCAACGCCTTCGTCTACGAGCGCATCAACAACGGGGTCTATCGAAGCGGATTCGCGACCTCGCAGGAAGCCTACGAGGAAGCCTTCGATGCGCTGTTCGCCGCCCTGGATCGAATCGAGGAACGCCTTTCAGGCCAGCGCTATCTTGTGGGAGAACAGATTACGGAGGCCGACTGGCGGCTGTTCACTACGCTGGTGCGCTTCGATGCGGTCTACGTCGGTCACTTCAAATGCAACCGCAATCGTATCGTCGATTTTCCCGCGCTGTCGAACTACCTGCGCGACCTCTTCCAGGTGCCTGGCGTGGCCGGGACGGTCGTGATGGACCACATCAAGACCCATTACTACTACAGCCACCACATGATCAACCCGACGCGCATCGTGCCGGCGGGCCCTGAGCTCGATTTCAGCGCCGCGCATGATCGCGACCGGCTGGGGCCGGCTGCACCGGACTTGGGCCGGACCTGAAGCGCGGCGTCAGCTCAGCGCTTGGGACCCAGCAGGAACCACAGGATGACGCCGATAACAGGCAATACCAGAATCAGCAGCACCCACAGCACTTTGGCGCCGGTCGATGCGCCGCTGTCGATGGTCTTGACGATGGCGTAGATGACAAAGATCAGCCAGATGAGGCCAAGCAGGCCGCCGACTTCAATGCCCATGGTGACTCCCGGGTTCGTATTGGTGCGTTCAACATAGCATGATGCAGGCATCGGCAGCGAATCCGCCTGTCGGCCATGCGCGTAGAGGAAGACACCGGGCAGCCAGATCCGGCAATCGGAGAAAAGGATGAATCAGGTATCAAGAACAAGCGCGGTCGCCGGCGCCGGATTGGCGCTGGTGGCACTGCTGCAAGGCTGCGCAGGTGCTGGCGTCACGGCCGCAGACCTGGATCGCAGTTACGAGGCCGCCCTTGCAGCCAGCGCGCCGCACGCAGTCACGGGCCTGGATCAGGATCCGGAACGCCTCGCCGCAGCCCTGGCGCGCGCGGAAGCGTTCTTTCGCGATATCACGCCCGATTCGGTGCGTGCGCTTACGCGCGAGACCTATGCACCCGAGGCCTATCTGAACGACACGCTGGCGGCGATCCATACGGCCGAGGCCATCGAGGAGTACTTCCATGAGACGGCACAGCGCGCCGAAGCCGTGCGCGTGGAATTTCTCTCGCACGCGGTCAGCGGTATCGATGTGTATGTTCGCTGGCGCATGACCATCGAGGCATCGCGCCTGTCCAATGAACCGCTGAGTTCCTACGGCATGTCACAGTTTCGCTTCGATGATCAGGACCGCCTGTTGATCCACAAGGACTTCTGGGATTCCGGTGGCGGATTCTTCGAACACCTGCCGGTGGTCGGGCGGGCGATCCGGAGCATCCGTGGACGCATCTGATCGCCCCAAGCCACGACCGCGGCGCAGGTGGCATCGTGCGACCGGTATGGCGCTCGCCGGGATGCTGCTGGCCGGCTGCAGTCCGACCCGGGTGATTTCCCAGCTCAGCCCCACGGCGCACCTGGATCGTGAACAGGGCGTGGCCTACGGCGTGCATGAACGCCAGCGTCTGGACATCTATGCACCCGTGCGCGCGGACGGGTCGCTCAAGTCGGCCCCGGTGGTGGTGTTTTTCTACGGCGGTGCCTGGCAGCGTGGCGAGCGGGAGAATTATGGTTTCGTCGGCAGCTTTCTGGCCGATCAGGGGGTTGTGGCGGTGATCCCGGACTATCGCATCTACCCTGATGTGCGGTTTCCGGACTTCATGCATGATGGCGCCGCGGCGGTGGCCTGGGTGCAGCAGAACATCGAGCGCTACGGTGGCGACCCCAAGCGCATCGTGCTGATGGGCCATTCTGCCGGTGCACACATCGCCGCGTTGCTGGCGCTGGATACCCGATACCTCGAGGAGCAGAAAGTCTCTCCGGAGGTGATTGCAGGCCTGATCGGCCTGGCCGGCCCCTACCGCTTCAGCATCGACAGCGGCTACCTTGCCGAGATTTTTGCACCCGCCGCGGGAAACGGTGACAGCCAACCGATCAATTTCGTGCATGGCGACGCGCCGCCCACACTGCTGATCCATGGTGACGATGACGAGGTGGTGCTGCCGGGCAACAGTCTGAGTATGCATGAGCGCTTGTGTGAGGCGGGAGCCGCCTCAGAAGTGCTGATGTACCCGGGTGTCGGCCACATCCGCATCGTCGCAGCGCTTGCGCCGCCGCTCGCATTCATCGGCCGTACGAACAAGGATGTCGCAGCGTTTCTCGCGCGCATTCTCGCCGGCGCGGAGGAGGGCGTTGCGAAGACTAACGCCCCAGGGTGTCGCGCGGAAAGCTGACGCAATCGGGCGCAGCTTCTCTGTGAGCTGCGCCCGACTGGGCCTGCTGGCGATTATCTCAGATCGAATCGATCCGCGTTCATGACCTTGTCCCAGGCGGCGATGAAGTCACGTACGAAAGCTTCTTTCGAGTCTTCACTGGCATAGACCTCGGCCAGCGCGCGCAACTGCGAATTCGAACCGAAGACCAGATCGACACGCGTGCCGGTCCACTTCAGCTCGTCGGTCTTGCGATCGCGTCCCTCGAAGACCTCTCCGTCTTCCGAGGCGGGCTTCCACGTCGTGCTCATGTCCAGCAGGTTGACGAAGAAGTCGTTGGTCAAGGTCTCCGGGCGCTTCGTGAAAACCCCATGCGTGGACTGCCTGAAGTTGGCGTTCAACGCCCGCAGGCCGCCGACAAGCACGGTCATCTCCGGTGCGCTGAGTGTGAGCAACTGCGCCCGGTCGATGAGCAACTCCTCCGCCGGGACGCTGTACCGGGTCTTCAAGTAGTTGCGAAATCCGTCCGCGGCAGGCTCCAGCACCGCAAAGGCCTCGACGTCGGTCTGCGCCTGCGTGGCATCCGTGCGCCCCGGACGAAACGGCACCTCTACGGTATACCCGGCCTTCCTCGCGGCTTCCTCGACAGCAGCGCAGCCTCCCAGCACGATGAGGTCGGCGAGCGACACCCGCTTGCTACCTGACCCAGAGCGGTTGAAGTCCTGCTGGATACCTTCGAGCGTCGCGAGCACTATGCTCAGCTCCGCCGGTTCGCTGATTTCCCAGTCCTTCTGTGGTTCAAGCCGGATCCGCGCCCCGTTCGCCCCGCCGCGCTTGTCAGAGCCGCGGAAGGTGGAGGCCGACGACCATGCCGTGGCGACGAGCCTTGCAATCGACAGACCTGATGCCAGGATCCTGCCCCTCAGTGCGGCGATATCCTGGTCGTCGATCAGCGCGTGATCCACTTCGGGCACAGGGTCCTGCCAGATCAGCACCTCTTGGGGCACCTCAGGACCGAGGTAGCGCGAGCGCGGGCCCATATCCCGGTGGGTCAGCTTGTACCACGCGCGTGCGAAGGCATCGGCGAACGCTTCCGGGTGTTCGTGAAAGCGCTTCGAGATCGGCGCGTACATCGGATCGACCTTCAGCGCGATATCCGTCGTCGCCATCATGGGTGCATGGCGTCGGGAGGCATCGTGCGCATCAGGCACGCTGTCCCTGGCCGATGGATCCTTGGGCGTCCACTGCTGGGCGCCAAAGGGACTCCTGGTAAGTTCCCAGTCGTGGCCGAACAGGGTATCGAAATAGCTGTTGTCCCATTGTGTGGGCGTGGGGGTCCAGGCGCCTTCCAGGCCGCTGGTGATGGTGTGCACGCCCCTGCCGTCGCCCAGGCGGTTGAGCCAGCCGAAGCCCTGCGCCTCGATCGGGGCGGCCTCCGGTTCGGGGCCCACGTGGCTGGCATCGCCTGCGCCATGGCACTTGCCGAAGGTGTGCCCGCCGGCGATAAGTGCAACCGTCTCCTCATCATTCATGGCCATACGCGCGAACGTCTCGCGGATGTCGCGGGCCGCTGCCAGCGGGTCGGGCGTGCCGTTGGGGCCTTCCGGGTTGACGTAGATCAGCCCCATCTGCACGGCGGCCAGAGGGTTTTCGAGCTGCCGGTCGCCCGTATAGCGCTTGTCGCCGAGCCAGGTGTCCTCGGGCCCCCAGTAAATGTCTTCCTCGGGCTCCCAGATGTCTTCGCGTCCGCCGGCAAAGCCGAACGTCTTGAAGCCCATCGATTCCAGAGCGCAATTGCCGGTGAGGACCATGAGGTCGGCCCAGGAGATTTTATTGCCGTATTTCTGCTTGATCGGCCAGAGCAGCCGGCGCGCCTTGTCGAGGTTGGCATTGTCGGGCCAGCTGTTGAGCGGTGCAAAACGCTGCGTGCCCGAGGATGCGCCCCCCCGGCCGTCGGCGATGCGATAAGTGCCGGCGCTGTGCCACGCCATGCGGATGAAAAGCGGCCCGTAATGGCCGTAATCGGCCGGCCACCACTCCTGCGAATTCGTCATCAGCGCATAGAGATCCTGCCGCACGGCCTCCAGATCGAGGCTCTTGAACGCCTCCGCATAGTCGAACGCCTGCCCCGTCGGCGAACACAGTGCGGAATTCTGGTGCAGCATCTTCAAATTCAGATGGTTCTGCCACCAGTCCCGGTTGGTGACGTTCATCCGGGACAGCACCGGGCACTTGTCTCTCTTGTCTTCAGCCATCTCGTTCATCGTTTTCTCCCGTCATGGCGGTGATATGTGATCGGTTCGATGTAGGAACTTCGTGGAATCAACGTCGTGGAATTTCCGGGGCGGAATACGGTTTATGGCCGCGGCCTCGCCGAAACGCCAGTCATGTCATGCTCCAAAGGACCGAACCGACCCGATCGCTCCGAACCGGCTTCGGGCCTCCAGCACAAGCTGTCCGCTTATGCCGACTATCCTCAACGCACGGCACGGCTGTCGGCCCAGAACGCGGCGACCTGCACCCTTCAACGACCAAAAAACTAGCAAACGCAAGCCATCAGGGGAAGTTGCATTTTCTGATCCCTGCGATAAGATTTGCTGATGAATACCATCACCCTCAAACAGCTTCGCTACTTCGAAGCCCTGGCCCGCCACCGCCACTTCAAACGCGCCGCCGAGGCCTGCGCCATCTCCCAGCCCGCCATGTCCATGCAGATCAAGGAACTGGAGGAAGCCCTGGGTGCTATCCTGTTCGAGCGCAGCGCGCGGCAGCTCCGGCTCACCGATTTCGGCGCCGACGCCGCAGGGCGCGTCCGCGACATCCTGCGCTCGGTCGACGAGCTCGGCGATCTGGCGCGGGCCTCGGGCGACCGGCTCACCGGCCGGCTGCGCATCGGCGTGATCCCGACCATCGCCCCCTATCTCCTGCCCACCGTCATCGCCAACCTCGCCCGCGCCCACCCCGGCCTCGACATCCATGTCCGCGAAACGCTGACGGCAAGGCTGATCCAGGAATTGGCCGACGGCCGCCTCGACACCGCCATCGTTGCCCTCCCGGTCTCCGAGCCCTCGCTCGCCGAAATCGCGCTGTTCAAGGAAAACTTCGTGCTGGTCCGTCCGGGCGAGGACGAGGCAGCCCCCCTGCCGAGCCTCGAATCCTTACGCGAAATGCGGCTGCTGCTGCTCGAGGAAGGCCACTGCTTTCGCGATCAGGCCCTCTCCTTCTG
>JBGTIC010000473.1:0-2214 GCA_041745895.1 Gammaproteobacteria bacterium | reverse complement strand
CCAGTCGGTGACCACGCCCCCGGCGCCTTCGATGATCGGCACCAGCGGCAGGATGTCGTAATCCTGCAGACCCGATTCGACAACCAGCTGCACATGGCCTGCGGCCAGCATGCAGTAGCTGTAGCAGTCGCCGCCGTAACGCGACAGACGCACCCGCGCCGCCAGGCGTCCATGGCCTGCGCTGTCGGCGCCACTGGCGAAGTGATCGGGATGGGTGGTGTAGAGCACGGCTTGTGCGAGTGTGGCGACCGGACGGGTCCGCAGCGACTCTCGGCGGTCCTGGCGCAACAGCCAGGCCCGTTCACCATCACCGCCGAAGGTCTCGCCCAGGTACGGCTGGTGCATGAACCCCAGGCGCGGCCTGTCGCCCTCCAGCAGTCCCAGAAGAATGCCCCACAGCGGCATGCCACTGATGAACGCGCGCGTGCCGTCGATGGGATCGATCAACCAGGTCAAGCCGCTGCTGCCCGGGGTCGGCGCAAACTCCTCGCCGCGCACTCCGTGCTCCGGCCAGGCGCGGTGCAGGCCCTCGCGCAGGCACATCTCGACCTCGCGATCCGCGACAGTCACCGGATCGAAAGCATCGCCCGACGCCTTGTCCTCGATCACCAGGTGCTTACGGAAATGCCGGAGCGCCAGCTCGCCGGCCTGGCTGAGTAACTGCTCGGCTGCGCTGCAGAAAGCCTGATAGGTCATGACGCTACACGCATGGCCCCGACAACGGTCCGGACCTTTATGTCAAAAGCGTGATCCATTTCCACTCCACGGCCACTGTGCCGCGGTAGTTTGCATGCAGTGGTATCCGCAGTACACCTTGATTTGAAACCGATGAGCGACAGCCAGCCGTCTACACAACAAGCCGTCGAGGTCATTCTCGAGACGCTGCGGTGCTCCGAGCAGCGTATCGTCGAACTCGAGGGCCGTCTTGACGAGCGCAGTCCCGATACGCGCGAGTTGCGCAAGCAGCTCCAGCAGCTCGAAGCCACGCTCGAGGCCGCCGCGCGTGAGCGCGACGACTGGAGGTTCGAGACTGAGCGCCTCGCGGCGGTTGTCGAGGACGAACGCAAGGCCGCCCACTACCTGCGCAAGAAACTTCGCATCAGCGAATCGGCGCCCGAGCAGGCCGGCAAAAAGGAACTCAATTTTTTGCGCGGGCGCAACGAAGATCTCGAAGCACAGCTGCGCGAACTGCGCGCGGCGATGCAGGCAGGCGAAGCGACCCTTGAGGCCCGCCAGCAGGAGTCCGCCAGCGCCATTGCCACCCAGGCGGCCCAGCAGGGGCGCATTGCAGCCCTCGAGGGCAAACTCACTGCGCGTGGCGAGTCCGAAGCTGCGCTGCAGACGCAGCTGGATCAGGCGCGCGAGGAACTGGAGGCGACGCGCCGGGCGCATGCGCAGGCGCTTGCCGAGCAGGATGCCCGGCAGACAGAACTTTCTGAACGCGCCGATAAAGCCCAGGCGGAGCTCGAAGAGACCCGCACCCTGCTGCGTCAGGCGGACGAAAGCGGTGCCCGCAGCGATCATGAACGCCGCCAGCTGGAAGAGCAGCTTGCCCTTGATACCGAGCGCATGCACGATCTTCGCGACGAAGTGGCGCGACTTTCGCTACGGGCGAAATGGGCGGTGCGGCGTCGCGGAGTGATCCGTCGACTCATCGGCGAAGTCCGTGCGCGCCAGCGCGCCAATCTCGCCTTGAAGAATGGCCTGGATGCCATGCGCCAGTACAAGCACGCCGCCGAACAGCAGCAGCACAAGCTGCTGGACAAGTACCGGCGCCTGAAAGCGCGCATGGAAAGCGAGCACGGGGAGACCGGCGGCATTGTCGTCGCGGCCGCCTCAAGCAGTCCTCATCAGGTGGTGGATCCGGGCCAGGCGTCGAGTTCCGGCCTGCACCGGCGACTGATGGCACAAACCGAACTGATCGAATCCATGGAGCGCGACATCGAACGCGTGGGCTCGCTCAAGCGCGAACTTTCCGCCCGTGATCGGCGCATGAGTGAACTCGAGGCCACCATCAACGAGCTGCGCAAGGAGCTCGAACTCAAGCAGGCACTGATCGGCACGCTGGAGATCGACCTGCACAGCACCATGCGCGGAAAACGCGTGGACCCTCGGTTGATCGCAGCTGCAGGCCGTGAAATGCAGGCGGACGCAGACGCGGCAGCGGCGGCTGCCCACGCCCCGGCCGACGACACGGGCGTCGAATCGCCCGAC
>JBGTIC010000472.1:0-1913 GCA_041745895.1 Gammaproteobacteria bacterium | reverse complement strand
GACCTCGGCCCGCGGCGGCTGCGCGAGGAAGGCCTCGTGGTGGACTTCGGACATGCGCATCGCAAACTGGAAAAAGGACTCGTTGCGGGCCCGCATCTCGGCGAGGATGCGCGCCGAAGGCAGCCGATCAGGCTCTCGCAGGGCCTCGCGCTGCAGCATCACCGACCGGCTGTAGGCTCCGTCGCCTGCCACGTCGAGCAACTCGGCCACCGCTGCGACGCCATCAAGAATTTCACCGGCCCACACCGCCAGCGGCACCGTGCCATCCACGCGCTCGAGCTCGAACCCCGGCAGACGGCCCTCGCGCGCTACCCGCCGGTGGTTGCGCTCCAGCGCCGCCTGCTCATCGGGACTGATCAGCGGGGACTCACTGAGCAGGCAATAGATCAGCAGCGCCTCGACGAATCGCAGCTGGTCGATATTCACGCCCACGGGATCGAACGCACTGACGTCGAGGGCGCGCACCTCGACGTACTGGACACCTCCGCGGCGCAGCGCCTGGGTCGGCCGCTCGCCGGAGAAGGCCACCCGCTTCGGGCGGATCAGGCTGTAGTACTCGTTTTCGATCTGCAACCAGTTACTCGAGAGCTGGCGATACTCGCCGTCGACCTTCACGCCGATGCGCTCATAGTCGGGATGCGGCGTCCGCATCGCACGCAACAGACCCTCGATATAGCATTCGACACTGTTGAGCGGGATATCCAGGCGCTCCTGGCTGCGGTTCTGGTATCCCAGATCGCTCATGCGCAGCGATGTCGACCACGGCGTAAATACGGTGCCGGTATCGAAGGCTTCGAGCGTGTTCTCACGCCCGCGGAAAAACGAGCGGCACACGGCAGGTGAGGCCCCGAACAGGTAGAGCGTCAGCCAGCCGCAGCGATGAAAGTTGCGCACCAGGCCCATGTAGGTTTCCGAGCGCAGGGTATCGGAGGCCTCGCCGTTGCCCTCGAGCTCCGCGTAGACCGGCCAGAACGCCTCGGGCACGGAATAGTTGAAGTGCACACCTGAGATCGTCTGCATGACCCGCCCGTAGCGATAGCCCAGGCCGCGACGGTAAATGGTCTTCATGCGTCCGACGTTGGAGTCGCCGTAACGCGCCAGCGGTACGCTCTCATCGCCTGCAAGCATGCACGGCATGCTGGTCGCCCACAGCAGCTCGTCATCGAGCTCGGCGCAAACGAAGCGGTGGATATCGCTCAGCAGTTCCAGCACCTCGACCGATGAGGGCATTGCCGGGGTGACGAACTCCAGCAGCGCCTCCGAGTAATCCGTAGTGATGTACTCATGGGTCAGCGCCGATCCCAGCGCGATCGGATGGGGCGACTGCGCCAGGCGGCCATTGCGAAGCACGCGCAGGGCCTCTTTCTCGAGTCCGCGCAGTCCGCCGGCGAGCACGCCCTGGGCGGCCGCGCCGACACGTGCGAGCCGATTGACGAAGCGCGGTGACATTCAGCGCAGCTCGTGCGGCAATCGGTGGGGCATCATCGGCTGGCGTCCTGCGGTGGTGAAGAGCGTGCCCTCGGGCGACCCATGGCCGCCCTGTTCCCGGCGGATCGGGCGCATTATAGGGCATCAGGCCTGAGGCGAATTGCCGCAGGATCGATGCCTGACCTCAGGACTGCCCGGAGGCGTGCACCATGACCCTGCCCGCCATCGCTGCGCCTGACAGCAGCGCGGCTTCCACGCGGCCACCCAGACACCAGTCGCCGCAGGCCCCGAGCAAGCTGGTCTCGTCCCACAGGCAATCCTGGGCAAGTGGCGTGTCGACCTGGGCGAAACGCCAGCGATGGATCGCCTGATGAGCCGGCCGGTCGTTGACGGACAGCCCCGTGTTTGCGGCGAACGCCCGCCAGAGTGTCTCGCCGGCGTGTGCCGGTGCCAGCTCGAGATGCGCCTGACTCCAGCGCGGGCCT
>JBGTIC010000471.1:0-4827 GCA_041745895.1 Gammaproteobacteria bacterium | reverse complement strand
CGGGACGGCGATGGCCAGGCGGCGCATTTCACGCGCCACCTGATCTGCCAGCTCGCGGGTAGGGCACAGCACCAGGCCCTGGGTGCGAACGCTCGCAGGGTCCAGGCCCTGTAACATTCCCAGGCCGAACGCGGCCGTCTTGCCACTGCCTGTGGGCGCCTGCGCGATCACGTCGCGGCCGTCAAGAATTGCCGGCAGGGTCTGCGCCTGCACCCGCGTGGGCTCGGTGTAGCCCGCGGCATCGATCGCCTGGCGCAGGGCGGGGATCAGTGGCAGTGAGGAAAACACGATTGTCAGGATGCGTCGCGGGCGATGATGTGCATCGGGATGCCTGCGGTGTCGGACGGATCGAGGTAGGCGATGCGCCAGTCGCGAAACGCCACGTAGGGTTCGCCGCGAAAGCCCAGGCCGTCGGCCTGGAGTTGAGTATGCGCGCGGTCAACATCATCCACGGCGAAGGCCATGTGAAAGAAGCCTTCGCCCCGTGCATCGATATGGCGGGCCAGGGAGCCCTCTGGGTCGGTGGGTGAGACCACCTCGATGTTCATGTTGTCGAGTCTGAATACGGCGACCTCGGCACCGCGCGTTGTGACAGGGCCACGCCAGTGCACTTCGCGCCCCGTTAGTCGGCGAAACAGCCCGATGCCGGCCTCGAGATCGCGAACTGCAAAGGCGATGTGATGAACTTCTGTGAGCATGTGTCATGCCTCCCAGGCACCGACTTGCGGAACGCTAGCGCGGGTTACATCTCCGGACGCGCAATTGGCCAGCATCCAGCCCTGGTTCATGCCGATACGTCCGGCACCCGGCTCGGTAAACGCATAACCGCGTTCTCTACCGTGCCATCAGGCACCCGCTCATGCGAGTGAGCACTGCGCACAGGAGCCATGCAATCAGCGGACGGGCGCTCGCCACAGACGGAGTTTTCAAGCCTGCAAACCTCTGGTGCAGTAAACTGGACGCAGGTCATCGCATCGGCATCGTGACCCGCCTGTCACCTTAGCAGAGCGGCACAGCTGCCCGCCAGCCAGCGGGCAAGCGTAATAAGGAGTGACTCCATGGCCAGTACAAACATATACGACATCGACGTCACCGACATCCACGGGCAGCCCCGGTCGTTTGCGCAGTTCAGGGACAAGGTGGTCCTTGTCGTCAATGTGGCAAGCGAGTGCGGGTTCACGAAGCAGTACACCGGCCTGCAGACGCTCCACGAGCGATACCATGAACAGGGTCTCGAGGTGCTTGGATTTCCGTGCAACCAGTTCGGTGGGCAGGAGCCCGGCGATGAGGCCCAGATCGCCGAGTTCTGCAGCGCGCGCTTCGATGTGAGTTTTCCGATGTTCTCGAAAGTAGACGTCAATGGTCCGGGGGCGCATCCGCTGTTTGCACACCTGAAGAGCGAGGCCCCCGGCCTATTGGGTTCCGAGGCCATCAAGTGGAACTTCACCAAGTTTCTGCTCGGACGCAACGGCAAGGTGTGGAAGCGCTATGCGCCCAGCACCTCGCCGGAAGACCTGGTCCGCGACATCGAGGCGCTGCTCTGAGCAAGTTCAGAGCTCTCGGCGGGCAAGTCGCTTTTTTACCTCGAAAACGTCGATTCTCAGCTTGAAATCGGCCCCACCTTGTGTTCCTAATCGCTCCATCAGGGTCGCAACAGGGGACATAAAGATGGACACCGGTATCGCATCGGCGAGTGTCTACGATCAGCCCGAAGTCCGTTCGGAGGAAGCGACATCGCTGCAGATCCGCTTCACAGCCGCGGGCAGCGAGTATTTCCGTATCTGGATTGTCAACCTGCTGCTCACGCTGGTGACGCTGAGCCTGTACTGGCCCTTCGCGCGCGCGCGGCGCCTGCGCTTTTTTCGAAGTAACACGGTGATCGGCGGACACGCGCTGGGGTTTCATGCCGACCCATGGAAGATGTTCCGCGGCTATGTGCTGGTGCTGATCGTGGGTATCGGCTACGCCGTATTGTCGACAGTGGCGCCTGGCTACCAGTGGATCGCGCTGCTTGGGTTTGCGGCCATCTGGCCCGCGTTGTGGCGCGCCTCCATGCAGTTTCGGACCTACTACACCCGCTGGCGGGGCCTGGGCTTCGGCTGTGTCGGATCGCGCAGGGGTGCCTACAGTGTGCTTCTGCCGCTGTTGCTGCCTGCCGTGCTTTTTTCCCTCGCCTTCGTGGGTATAGACCCAGAGGCTTCGGATGTCGATCCGAGTGCGTTGCAAACCAGGTTCAGTGCGCTGGGTGTGCTGGTCGTGGCAGTTGTCCTGATGGCCCCCTGGTGGTTCGCTCGGCTGAAGCGTTATCAGCAGGATCACTGGGTCTATGCTCAGGAGCAGACGCACTGGGAAGGTGAGGGAACAAAGGGCTTCTATGTCCTTGGCCTGATCGGCGTCATCGGGTTCTTGCTGGCGGCCGCCGTTATACTTGGTGGCAGCTGGCTCGTCGCTTACGCTGCTGTGACGGCCGGCGGAGCAGACCAACCGCAGGCGCCCGGCGCCCCGGCGATGATGCTGATGGTCGTTGCGCCGCTGCTGATCTATGCAGTTCTGCTGGTGGGCATCGGGCCCTATGTCGCGGCGCGTGTGCAGAATCTGGTGTGGAGCAACACTGTAAGTGCGCGGCTGCGTTTCCATAGCGCGCTGCGGGCGCGCGAGATGATCGCGGTGGTGGTGACGAACTGGGTGCTGATCATCATGACGCTGGGCCTGTACTATCCGTTTGCTGCGGTTCGGTTGGCGCGGCTGCGGCTCGAGGCAGTTGCCGTCGAGTTCCGGGGCGACATAGAGCAGTGGTTTGCCGACCGGGCGCGCACACAGAAGGGCCCGGTCGGTGACGCTGCCGGCGACTTTTTCGGTTTGGACGTGGGTTTGTGAGGCGGGCTTGAGCAAGGCGTCACTTTCGACCACCTACTTTGACGGCCGCAGTCCTCGCGCACAACCGGGCAGCGTCTGCATCCGCGACGACAGGCTGATCATTGAAGGTCTGGAGCTGCAGCGCTGCGTGTCCATGTCCAGGATCGGCTGGCCTGAGCGAACCTCGCACGGTATACGCATATGCGAATTGCCGGACGGTGCGACCCTGCAGCATGCCGACGGCCCGGAGTGGGACCAGTGGTGGCGTCAGAATGGTCACACCGACTCGGCGGTCGTTCGCTGGATGCAGAGCCGGCGCGCGACTCTCACTGCTGCGATGGCGTGCGTGGCGCTGCTGGTCGCCGGCTGGATATGGGGCATTCCATTGGCCACTACGCTGCTGGTACGCACGTTGCCCGCGAGCGTCGAAGCGGCCATCGGTGAGCGCGCCTTCAGGGATTTCGAGCGGTTGATGCTTGGCGCCAGTACGGTGCCGGAAGCGCAGCAGGCGGAGATCAGGCAGCGCTTTTCGAGCATGGTCGAGCAGGCCTACCGGCAGGGCGATGCGCCGGACTGGACGCTGGAGTTCCGCACAGCGTCCGCGCTGGGTGCGAATGCCTTCGCACTGCCTGGCGGCATCATCGTGGTGACCGATGAGCTGATGGACTTGTTGATCGGCCGAGATGATGTGTTCTTCGGCGTGCTCGCCCATGAACTCGGGCACGTACGTTACCGACATGGCATGCACATGGTGGTTCGCGCGAGTCTGAGCGGTGCGCTGGCCAGTCTGGTGCTTGGTGATGTCAGCACCCTGCTGGCGACGGTTCCCGTGGTATTGCTGAACCAGGCCTACTCACGCGACGCCGAGCGCCAGGCAGATGAGGAGGCCGCCAGGGTCCTGCACAGCAACGGGACGTCTCCGTCGATCATGGCCGAACTTTTCGAACTGCTGCGTAAGGCTCCCGCGCGGGCTGAGACGGCTGAATCCTCGGACCATAAGGTGACGCGCTTGGGTATCGCCCTGTCCAGTCATCCCGCTGACGCTGAGCGGCAGCGCTTTTTTCGCGAATGGCGAGCTGTGTCAGAGCGCAACGATGGCGATGCCCGTTGAGCTTCCAGCTATCGCCGCAGCGCAAGCCATCCTGCAAAGCCGTGCTCGCTTCCTACAGCCAGCTGCTGCCCATCGTGCGAGATCGCAAGCGTCGAGATGGCCCCCCCGGCTGCGTCCCCGAGCACGGCGGGGGCTTGCCCGTCGAGCAGGCACAGAAGCACTTTGCCATCATCGTAGCCCGTGGCGATCAGCGGACGTGTCGGGTCACCGGCCACGGCCGTGACAAGCCGGCCTGGTCGTTTGCCGGGTGTCAGCGGCGCCTGGCCCATGGGACCTTTACGTGTCAGGAACGGCCAGCACGGTGCGCAGTCAGCACCGCTCGTGGCCAGGTAGCGCCCACGATCCGTCCAGGCCCAATGGCTGACCTTGCGCTGATAGCCGCTCATGCGCAGGTCGGCCTTGTCTTCCAGGCGCCAGCCCTTGATGGCGTTTTCCTGCATCATCGAGAGCAGGAAGCGGCCGCTAGGGCTCCACGTGACACCCAGGTGGGACCCAGCCCATTTCAAGACCTGGGGATCGTTTCCGGCGTGGCGGGTTGAACGGATGCTCACGCCCCCGTAATGCGCTACCGCCACGCGCTGACCGTCGGGCGAAAAGCTCAAGCCGCCGATGGTGCTTGCATACTCATGAACGACGCCCGGCCGGCCGCGCGGGAACAGATGCAGTGTCCGGCCCACAGCGCAGGCGACAAGCCCGCTGGCATGTCCCTGCACGTGCTCCACCCAGCGTCCAGGAAACCTCGCCAGCGTTTCCACCTCGCCCGCCTGTGTTAGACGAAGGAAGCCGCCGTCATCGCCACCGCTGAGAAAGCCTCCTGCGGGTGCGGGCGCAAGACTCAGGCAGGCGCCGGTGTGGGCAGC
>JBGTIC010000470.1:0-22321 GCA_041745895.1 Gammaproteobacteria bacterium | reverse complement strand
ATTGGCCGGGCTGCTGCTGGCCGTCGCGCTGGCCGGCTGCAATACTGCGCCGCGCGCCGGCGCCGCGGATACCGGCGGTGCACCGATAGCACCGCCCAGCGACTATATCATCGGGCCCGGCGATACGCTGCAGGTGTTCGTCTGGCGGAACCCGGACATCTCGGCCACGGTACCGGTTCGCCCGGACGGGCGCATCTCCACGCCCCTGGTCGAGGACATGCTGGCGGTGGGCAAGACGCCCAGCCAGCTGGCCCGCGACATCGAGGGGGTGCTTGAGGAATATATCCGTTCCCCGCAGGTCAACATCATCGTCGAGGGCTTCGTAGGCACGTTCGGCGAGCAGATCCGCGTGGTCGGTCAGGCCGGTGAGCCTCGCGGTCTGCCGTATCGCGACCGCATGACGTTGCTGGATGTAATGATCGAGGTCGGCGGGCTCACCGAGTTCGCCGCCGGCAATCGCGCCCGCGTCGTGCGTCAGCGGCCCGAGGGTGGCACCGAGGAGATCCGCGTGCGCCTGCATGATCTGATGAACCGTGGCGACATGCGGCATAACATCGCCATGCGGCCGGGTGATGTGGTGATCATTCCGGAGTCGTTCTTCTAGTGAGTTGGCAGGCTTAGTTGGTCCGGACAATGTCGAGGCCGGACGGAATGCGACACGCATACAGGCATCATCGCTCGAGAACAGGCAGACTTCGCGCATGCACGAGACGCTCCAATACATCCTGACCGAAGTTCGCAGCGCCTGGCGGTTTCGCTGGCTCGCGCTGGCGGCGGCGTGGCTGGTGTGTCTCGTCGGATGGGCGGCGGTATCGACAATGCCGGATGTGTACGAAGCCAGTGCGCGCGTCTATGTCGACACGAGCTCGGAACTGCGCAAGATCCTCGGCGACCAGATCATCGAGCCCGACGTGCAGTCTCAGCTCAATTACGTGCGCGAAGCCATGCTGGGCCGCGTGCAGCTGGAGAAGGTGGCCAGGCAGACGGGGCTGGACTTGCGGGCCGAGACACCGGAGGCCTTTGAGGCCCTGATAGAGCGACTGCGTCGCGACGTTCAGCTCATGATCACGGCGAACCCCGGGGCGCGCGGCCCGAGTGCCCAGAACCTCTACGCCATCAGTTTCAGGGATGTGGAGCGTCCGGTAGCGCTGAACGTGGTGCAGACCATTCTCAACAATTTCGTCGAAGATACCCTGGGTTCACGGCAGCAGGGCACCGAGAGCGCCCGGCGGTTCCTCGAACAGCAGGTGGTTGAATACGAAGGCCGACTGGCTGTGTCTGAAGAACGACTGGCCCGTTTCAAGCGCGAGAATGCCGATGTGTTGCCCGGTACGGAGGGCGGTTATTTTCAACGACTTCAGGCCGAGACCAGTACGCTCGAGGAAGTGCGTCAGAATCTCGCCCTGGCGCAGTCGCGCCGTGACCGATTGGCCGAACAGCTCAGTGGAACGCGTCCCTTGAGCCCGCGGACAAGTCAGACTGGCGAACCACTGCCCGGTACGACCGAGGCGCGCATCGCGGAGAACGAAGCCCGTCTCGAGGATCTGCTCCTGCGCTACACCGATCGCCACCCGGATGTGGTGGCCACGCGTGAGACACTCCAGCGGCTTCGACAGCAGCAGGAACAGGAACTCGTCGCCGCGCAGGCCTCTGGATCGGTAGGCGCGCGCTCGGACAATCCTGTGCTTCAGGCACTGCAGATCTCCCTGAACGAAGCGGAGGTAGAGATCGCATCACTGTCCTCCGATGTGGCGATGCGCCAGGCGCGTGTGGGTCGCCTGCGCTCGCTGATCGACGAGGTGCCGGAGGTGGAGGCCCAGCTCGCACGGCTGGATCGCGACTACGATATCGTCCATGCGCAGTATCAGGCGCTTGTGCGCAGCCTGGAGACCGAACGGCTGACGCGCGAGGCCTCGGAGAGCGACCAGATCGAGTTCCGCATCATCGATCCGCCGACCTCGCCATCAGCACCGGTGGCGCCGAAGCGCCCGTTCATGCTCCTGTTCGTGCTGGGCGCTGGAGTGGGTGGCGCCGCCGGAGGCGCCTGGTTGCTCGCGCAGCTGCAGCCGGTGTTCCCCACGCCCAGGACACTGCGGGAAGTGACAGGCCTGCCGGTGCTCGGTGCGGTCAGCCTGACCTGGCGCGACAAGCACCGCGTGCGTCGTCGTGCCGAGCTGCTGAGCTTCGGCTTTGCATGCGTGGCGCTGGTCGGGGTCTTCTCGCTGGTGTTCGTCGTCGAGGTGGCCGGCCCCGGCCTGCGCAGCCTGATGGCCTGAGGATCCCATGAGCAAGATTCAGGATGCACTTTCGAAGCTTCAGCGCGACCGCGGCAACAGTCCGGCCGGCCAAGGGCGGACCCGGACGCAGGAGCCCGTCGAGCCGTTTGCGCGCACGGTCGATCGCCTCGAGGTTCCGGTCAAGGTGGACGGTTCGAAGCGCCGCGCCCATTACTATGGCGGCCAGCTGCTTTCGGTAGATCGCGACAAGCTGCGCGCCGCCGGCCTGCTTGCGCCCGAATCGCAGGAACGCAAGCTGGCCGACGAATATCGCCAGATCAAGCGACCTTTGATCAATAACGCCGCTGGCAGGGGCGACGAATCGGTTAAGCGCGGCAATCTTCTGATGGTGGCCAGCGCCATCACCGGCGAGGGCAAGACTTTCACCTGCATCAACCTGTGCCTGTCCATCGCGACGGAGAAAGACTGGAGCGTCCTGCTGATCGATGCGGATTGTGCGAAGCCGCATGTAAGCCGCCTGTTCGATATCGAAAACGCACCGGGCCTGCTGGATGCGCTGCGGGATCACGATCTCAAGCTCGAGTCGCTGGTGTGTCCTACCGATGTGCCGGGGCTCTCGGTATTGCCCGCCGGCGGTCGTGACGAACACGCCGCGGAACTGCTGGCCAGCGCGCGCATGGAGTCATTGTGTCAGGAACTTTCGAAGGCTGACTCCAAGCGCATGATCGTGTTTGATTCATCACCTTTGCTGCAGACCACCGAGGCGCCCGTACTTGCCACACATGTGGGCCAGATCGTCGTGGTGGTTCAGGCCGACAAGACCTCTCAGCAGCGCGTGACTGCTGCGCTCGCCAAACTCCACCCCGAGGCGTCGACCAGCCTGATACTCAATAAGGCAAAGGGCGCTGCGGAAGATGCCTACGGCTACGGCAGTTACTATGGCAAGGAATACGGGCAGGACGCGACCGATCAGGAGCGCGATGAGGGTAATCGTGGCTGAAAAACTGTCCTGTACCGATGCCTGAACAATGAGGAATTTCAAGATGCGTTTGCTTACTGGCAATCTGGCGATGACTGCGCTGCTCGCTCTCGTCGCATCCGCGCCCGTGTTCGCCCAAGTGGGAACAACCAGCCCGGAAACGAACCTGGACCTGCAGTTTCGCGTTGGCCTCAACTGGACTGACAATCTGGGCCGCGAGACCAATGGCGAAAGCGAAACCTTCGGCTCTGCAGGGGCGACGGTCGAGTTTATCCGTGAGGCTGCGCGCCTGCGTGCTGCCCTGGCCGGAGAAATCGACTATCTCCATTACGATTCGAATCGCTTCGACAACGAGGTCATTGGAAGAATCGACGGGTTGATCGGCATTGCGCTGCTGCCACAGCGTCTCGACTGGATGATCGAGAACCGATTCGGTCAGGTGCGCACTGACCCGTTTGCCGCCGAGAGCCCGGAGAATCGCGAGTATCTGAACGTGTTCGAAACCGGGCCGGATCTGTATCTTCCGTTGGGCGTGCGAACCGCTCTTGAAGCCTCCGGTCGCTTCGCCGATAGACGACTCCAGAACAGCGATGAGCTTGATAGTCAGATCGTTTCAGGCGAGGCGGGACTGTTCAGGCAGTTGAGCCCGACTCAGCGCGCCGGTCTGTCGGCGACTGCGCGAACGGTCGAATACGATGGCGAGGACCTACCCCGGTACAAGCTGTATTCCGCCTTCTTTACCTACGAGCGCCAGCTGGCGACCGGGGAGGTGGGCATCGACCTGGGCGCCAATCGACTTGGTTTCACGGGACGCTCCAGCACAGGAGCGCTGGTTCGCGCCCGCTGGATACGCGAACTCACGGCGCGTTCAATGTTGTCGCTCTCTGCCGGGCGCGAGTTTCGGGATGCGGGGGATCAGCTTGGCGCAGCGGGCCTGGTGGGCACTGGCCTCGGAACCACGGGAGATGCCGGTCTCACTGCTGATCCCTATACTTCGACCTATGGTTCCGCGACCTACACGCTGGAACGCGATCGGACCGTATTCACGCTTGGTGGCGGCGCCAGCAGCGAGCGTTACGAGGCCGCTAATCTTCTGGATCGAAACACGCTTTTTGTCGATGCGGGAATGCGTTACAGCTTTTCGCGAACGCTTGAAGGCGAACTGGGATTCTCCGTCCGCCGCGAGGATTTCACCAGGGTTGACGCTGCAACGGCCGACGAGTTCATTTTCAATGCGGGCCTGGCGCGCAGAGTTGGACGTGAGTTTGATATCACGTTTCAATACCAGTACGCGCAGCGTGACGCCGATGTAGGCTTTGATTTTGAAGAAAACCGCATAATCATAAGCTTGGTTTGGGTGCCGGGACGGCGCTGAGAGCCTCTTTCTTTACTTCTTCGGGCAATCGGCTACACCGGATGAGATGCTCGGATCGACGCGCGAACGTTATTTCGAACGCGTGTGCTCTAGCGAAGCGTGCGGCCTGAACCGAGGCCGTGGCAATGTCCTCTCGGTCGATGGCGAGTCGGGCGACTCGCCCGGCCAGTGCGGCCGTGTCTCCTAACGGTGTGGCCCATCCGCATCCGGATTCACGCACGATGCCGCTGAAAGCTTCATTGGCAAATCCCGCAATCGGCACGCCGCAGGACATGACCTCGGGGTAAGTTGACGACGGATCTCCTTGGGGATGACAGCACAGGAACAGGTCGGCTCGATCTTGCAGCAGTGGCAACCAGCCGCTGCGGAAATCGAGGACCCCGCCCAGCGTCACGTGCTCGCTCAACCCGCGTTTTCCGATCTGACTGCGCAGGCGAGATTCAAGGTCCCCATGCCCGTATATCTCCAGGGTAAAGTCCACGCCAAGCTGTTGCAGCGCAGCAGCGGTTTCGACCAGGTACATGACACCCTTCATGGCCACCAGCCGTCCTCCGAATACCAGTCTCAGCGCTCTTCCCTGGCGCATGTCTTCAAGCCTCCGCGCCAGGTTGTGCTCGCTAATCACGTGCTCCACCGGGACCCGATTGTCGAAAAACAGCAGCGCATTGGCGTTATGTTCCCGATAGGCGTCATAGGCCGGGGTGCCACTGCACTGAACGCCGGCCGCGTGCTGAAGCATCTTTACGCGCTCACCTTCAGCCCATCTTGTCCAATGCTTTCGGCGCCATCTCAACAGGGGGTTACGGGTGCCAGCGTCGACGATCTGCATGCTGGTCTGGAGCGTATACTCCGCGCCGAACACGACCGGCACGCCAAGCTCGCGACATAATCTCAGCGTGTCCCTTTCAAAGGGCGTAAGAAACGGGAATACAAGGGCAGCCTGGCGAAGCCGGTTCCGGAGATCCAGTGGATCATCAGGCACCAGTTCAATTGCATGCCGTTCGCTGTCGGGAAGTATTTCGACGTAGTCCATCTCCCACGCAGCAGTTTCCTTCAGTCTGAACAGCGATGTCACAGGCCCAGGCCAGGCGCGCGCGTACTCCGCTGCTCCGTCAAGATACTTCCTGGTGAGTACGAGGCCGCCATTGGGCCCCCTGCGCGCAGTCAGGCTCGGCAGCAATATCAGCTCCCGGTCGCGCCCGGTGGTCATCAGGCGGCCTTTTCGCGTACGTTCGCGACATGTTCGAGCAATCGCTGCAAATGATCGGGGTCTACGGTGAAGCCAGTCCGGGAGGGATCGCCGACAAGAAATGCGAACCGCATATTCATCCGATCCGTGTATTCCTTGTACGCCGTGGCGAATCGGGTCGGCGGCTGAAGGACCATGAAGCAGGCGTCATCCGCAGCGCTGAAAATGGCATGCGACAAATGGCTGCCCTCAACGGCGACAATCAAGTCGGCGTCCAGGCTTCGCCTCGCCATCTCGGTGGCTGACATCTGCGTGTGGTCCAGTATATCGAATCCGAGACCTGTGAGAACCTGTTCGATCTGACGTTCGTTTTCAAGCAACCGAAGCTCCCCTGTGCGCCCTCTGCGCAGGTATACACGCTTCTCTGCAGTGGTCTTGGCGCCTGGAAGCGAGGCCCGGAGTCGCCGACGCAGTTCCCGATACCGCGTGGCCTTCAGCGAGTTCTGGGCAAAGTCCGTGTACAGGATCAACCGATCTATCCGGGCACGCCGGACAGGAGGGCTCGACCGCAGCTTCAGCAACTTGCGGTATTCGCCGTCGTGCTCATACGGTTGTGTCGACATCTGGATGCAGTCCGCATCGTCGTGGGGGAGCAGCGCAATGGGATAGTCGTCAAGCATCAGCGAACCGAAGAAGTGGCTGCCGGTGCTGTGGGTAATCAAGTGCGCCTCGGCGAACCGCTGCACCGGACCCGTGTGCTGACGGAACAGGCGTCGCCGACCAAATCCCGGTTGGGCGAGCGCCGGGCCGCAGTACAGGTAGGCATCCACCAGCTCCACGTTCGGAATCAGGTGGGCATATGACGCATCATGGTTAGCGCGGCCACCGGTCACTGCCGCAAACTCGCCCTCCCGGGTGCGCCAGGGCGACACGCCAAAAATTCTATCCGTTTCTCCGGGCAGATGAATAGCTGGAGGCGAGGTGCCCTCCTCTGCGGGGCACAGCATCCACTGTTTCTGCGCCAGGTCCCGAATGTCTACGAAGCGGCGGGACACCAGCCTTCGGAACATCCGCTTGACGAGCGGTAGATTGATCTGTATCACCGGGACTCCCGATCACTGTCACCGAAAGAGCGCACAAATGCGCTGCTGTACTTCCTCGGAGAGGTCCGGAAAAAGCGGCAGGCAGAGTATGCGAGCGGAGATGTCGCTTGCGACCGGCAAATTCTCTGGTGCGGCTGAGGGCAGGTGCCGATACATCGGAAAGTCTGAAATCAGGGGGTTGAAATAGCGCCTTGCGTGGATTCCGGTCGCGCGTAAGCGCTGCAGAACTTCATCGCATGTATACGGGTAGTCCGCCGTGAGCATGAGGGGAAAGCTGTAATAGTTGCTCTTTCCGTGCGAGTGAGGGGCGAACAATCTCACACCCGGTATCCCTCCTAGCAGCTTCCGATAGCGCGCATCGACTGCGCGTCTGGCCTCGATATAGCGGTCCACATGGGCCAATTGCACACACCCCAGCGCCGCCTGGAACTCGTTGAGTTTGCCATTCAATCCAACGGATTCAACCCGCGACTCGTCCACGATGCCGAAGCTCTTCAGACGGTCGAGCGCGAGTTTCTGTTCTGCATCCCGGCATACGATCGCTCCCCCTTCGAAGGTATTGAATACCTTGGTGGCGTGAAAGCTCAAAACCGACGCGGCACCGTGTCGAAGGACACTTCCGCCGCGGTCGGTAACGCCGAATGCATGCGCAGCGTCATAGATGACCTGCAGATCATGCCGAGCGGCCAGCGCGCTTATTGCCGCAGTATCGCAGGGGATCCCGAAGCAATGCATGGGCAGCAGGCCGGTAACGTCGTCCGACAGCGCAGCTTCAATACGGCCGGGATCAAGGTTCAGGGAGTCAGGATCGATGTCCGCAAAAACTGGCTCGAGTCCAGCCCAGGCAAGCGCGTGGGATGTGCCGACGAACGAGAAGGGCGTAGTAATGACCTTGCCGGTCATGCCGCTATGGCGCAACGCGAGCAGTAACCCAATGGTGGCATTGGAAACCAGCACCAGATGAGGTGTGCCCAGGTACTCCGCCAGCGCCTGTTCGAACCTCTTGTGGTAGGGCCCGTCGTTGCTGAGTATCCGGCTGGCCCAGATATCCTCGAGCAGCGGCAGCAGCTCCTGCAGTGGCGGTAGCGCCGGGCGTGTGACATAAGTCGCTGCTTTATGATGCAATGCCGCAGACTCCCCCAGACGATCAGTAAGCTTTGTGATCCCACAAAACCCGCACGGCAGTCAAGAACAGAATCTTGATATCGAGAATCGGCGTCCAGCGCCGCAGGTATTCCAGATCATAGTCGAGTCGAGCCTGCATCTGTGCCAGATCGGTCGTTTCGCCGCGGCACCCATTGACTTGCGCGAGGCCGGTGATGCCCGGGAGTACTTTGTGTCGCACCATATAGCCCTTGATGAGCTGCCGGTACATCTCGTTATGTGCCACAGCGTGAGGCCGAGGTCCGACCAGACTCATCTTTCCCTGCATGACGTTTACAAGTTGGGGCAACTCATCGAGCGAAAAGCGGCGCAGTATCCGACCGACGGGCGTAATCCGCTCATCGTCCTTCGTGGCCTGCCGAATCTCGGCACCGTCCTCCACCACAGACATTGTCCTGAACTTATAGACGACGATTTGCTTGCCATCCAGTCCGTAGCGCCGCTGCCGAAAAATGACCGGCCCACGCGAGGTGCCCGCGACAACTATGCCGATGAGCAACATGAGGGGAATCGCGAACACCAGAATTCCGAGTGTCAACCCCAGATCTGTCAAGCGTTTCAGCACGCCGCGGTACCCGTAGAATGGCGTTTCACACAGGGCGACCACGGGAATGCCCATAATCTCGGCGGTGCGCGACTGAATCAGGTCAAACACGAAAACATCCGGCACGTAGTAAATCGAGGCGGTCGAATTGCGTAGATCATCCAGCACTGTCTTTACGCGCTGAACATGGCGAATAGGCAAAGCAATGAAGATCACGTCCACACTTTGGGTTCGAACGTAGTCCGCGAGCTCGGCGAGGGTGCCCAGTAGCTTGAACTCGCCCATATCGCCCAGACGCTCGGGTGCCCGGTCGTCGAACAATCCCTCGACATCCGTGCACAGCTCACGGTGTTCCGAAAGCCTTGAAGCAAGCGACAGACTGGCATCGTTTACGCCAACAATGACTGCTGTTCGCAGGTTGGCCTGGGAGGTGACCACCCTGCGCATCAGACCCTGCAGTCCACGCATGACGGCAAACAGCGTGACCGGAGTGATCAGCGCCCACGTCAGCACCACGCTGCGCGAAAACTGCTCCGAGAACTTGGTAGCGAATCCCAGGCCCAGTAGCAGGCCGAGAATCAGAGCCCATCGGAAAACGATATCAGTGGCCATCTGCAGGCGTGAGATCTGCACGGTGAGGCCGTGTTCGCGGGGCGGGCGAAGGACGACCAATGTCAGGGTAGAGGCCAGCGCGGCGAGTGCAACAAAGTACTGGTCAAACGGGATGCGCAGCGTCCAGGCGCTGAGAAACAGGATAAGAGCAACGACAACTGCGGGGAGCAGGAACTGAAGGGCCGTGACCATGGCCACGGCCAGACTCCTGTTGAGGACAACCGGTTCGTTCATAGCTCGAGGCGATCAGCAGTCATCGGGTTTGGAACCACATTCGGGCAGGGGGCAAGTTCGTGACTTTCGGATTATGTAGTATGCGCGAATCGCGGTGCCGGTGCTGTGATCGACGTCATGCGGCTGGATGCGCGGACTTCAGGACTGAAGCTCGGCTCGCAGTATCGCAGCCAGTTGCGCCACCGTCGGCGGCCTCAGGAGTCCCATATGGTCGGTGGGCAGCCGATAGACGTCGAGCTGGCGGACAAGACTGCGCCAGCCGTAGCTGCTGTGGGTATTGGCCATGGTGGCTTCGACAAACACTGCACGGCCACCGAATGATTGGGGCTGGTGGCCCTTCAGTGCGGCCAGAAACGGTGCTTCCGAATCGGTGAACGACTCCCGGGAGGCGGTTTCGGGCTCGGGCGCGGGCCGCCCTCGCGCGGCGCTGCGAGCGTCGGAAGTGGGCGCCGAAACGAGCCTGCGCAGTCTGCGCCGTAGCCGTAGCCACAGGAAGGACAGCGAATCGCGCGCAGACCCTGGGACGGTAGCGTCCAGGATGGCGAGAAGACCGACGGTCTCGCCCTGAGCGTGCAGTTGGTGTGCCAACTCCAGCGCAATTGCACCGCCCAGCGAGAAACCCAGGAGATGATAGGGGCCATGGGTCTGGCGCGCGCGAATCAGGTGCAGATAGCCATCGGCCAGTTCCCGAATCGTGGGTGGTGAAGCATCGCTGCCGGTAGCCTCGGCGCGAAAGTCTAGTTCTGCTGAAACGAAGACCCCGTAAACCGGACGTTCCTGACCGAGCAGATCGGCCAGGGGCTGATACAGGTCAAGGCCACACAGGCAGAAAACCGGTGCTTGCGTGCCACGCGGCTGAAGGGCCACCAGGGCATCAGGCTCCGCTGCAGCCGCCTGCTGAAGCGCGGCGGCAAGCTCTGCGATGGTCTTGTGGCGGAACAGCATCGGCAGAGAGCACGGGTAGCCGAGATCTCGCCGGATGCGGGTAATCAGCTGCACCGCCAGCATCGAGTGGCCGCCAAGATCGAAGAAGCTGTCTTGCGTGCCCAGTCGACTGACGCCCAAGGTCTCCGTCCAGATTCCAGCCAGCGCATGTTCGAGCGGGGTGCGTGGCCCTGTTCGACTGATACTTCCAGTCCTGGCAACTATCTGAGCGGTAGCCGAAGGCAGCCCGGCAAAATTCACCTTGCCGTTGGGAAGGGTCGGTATTGCGTCCAGCTCTACAAAGTACTGCGGCAGCATATACTCTGGCAGCGAGCGCCGCAGGAACTCGCGCAGTTCCTCAGCAGGCGGCATCTCCTCCCAAGGCACGATATAGGCGACCAGCCTGGTCTCATCTTCGGCGTCATTGCTTGCGCCAACTACAATTCCGGCTACAGCAGGGTGTGCCATGAGTCGCACTTCAATCTCGCCCGGCTCAATGCGATGGCCGCGCAGCTTCAGCTGCGCGTCCAGACGACCCATGTGTTCCAGAGTGCCCTCTGCTCGCCAGCGGCCGCGATCCCCTGTACGGTAAATTCTGAAATCTTTTTCTTGATTGAAGGGGTCGGATAAGAATCGCTCGGCGGTGAGTTCTGGCTGATAAAGGTACCCGGAACTTACCCCAGCGCCGCCAATCCAGATTTCGCCCGGGACCCCGATCGGACACGGCTGAAGATCCGCGTCGAGTACGTACACCTGTGTGTTCGCAATCGGACGACCCAGAGAAATATATCGAGGCAGGTTTTGCGGCACCCGCCAGCAGGTCGACCAGACCGTGGTTTCGGTGGGTCCGTACATGTTCCACGTCTCTCCCGAACGCGCCACGAGCGCTTGCGCCAACGCAGGTGAAAGCGGTTCGCCGCCGACCAGTGCTCGAAATCGCGGGCGACCTCGCCAACCGGCAGCGACCAGCATTCGCCAGGTGGTTGGCGTCGCCTGCATGATCGAGATCTCATGCTTGAGCATCAGCTCGATGAGCGCTGCGCCATCCTTGATGTGTTCCTGCTCGGCCAATACGACGGTGGCCCCGACATGCAGAGGCAGAAGCAACTCGAGCACTGCAATATCGAAATTAAGCGTTGTGATCGCCAGTAGTCGATCGCCGGCAAGCAGGCCGGGCTCGTCAGCCATGCTGAGCAGGAAGTTCGCCACTGCGCCATGGGGCACAACAACCCCTTTCGGACTTCCTGTCGACCCGGACGTGTAGATCACGTAGGCCGCATCCTGCGGACGCACGGGGGCGCTGGATGGCGGCAGCCGGGGCGCATCGGGAGAGCTTGCCATCCCCCTGCGATTGGCGATCTGCAGGCTTACGGATCTTCCCTCACTGTCCACCTGGAGAATCGCCGGCGTCGGCCATTCGACAAGTGAAGCAAGTTCGCTCGTGGTGACGAGCAGATCGAGTTTCGCGTCTTCTGCCATGTGGACCAGTCGATCAGGCGGATACGCCGGATCGAGCGGCACGTAAGCGACGCCGAAGCGAAGGCTGGCGAGCTGCACGATCAGCATCGCCGTGCTACGGGGGAGGCAGATTCCCAGGCGCGCACCCCGTGTCAACCCGACTGCCGAGAACTGGGAGGAAATCGCACGACTCGCCGCGTCGAGTTGTGCGTATGTAATGCTGGAACTCCGGAACCTCAGTGCAGTACTTTCCGGAAAGCGCCTGAAGGCGTGGTCCAGCAGCTCCGCTACCGTCGCAGGGCCGGCCGGCACCGAGCGGCCCGTGCCCCACTCCCGCACGCTGACCTGTTCTTCTGCTGTGTTTACAGATATCCGGGAGATCGGCAGATCTCCGATGTCGGGAAGCGCCTGAAGGAGCAAGTGATAACGCATGCTCATCTGCTCTATTGTGGAATGCTCGAAGACCTCACTTGCGTATTCGAAGATGATGGAACGATCATGTTCCGTATCGATCGTTACCGTCAGATCGAACTGCGCGGCCTTGCGGTTCAAGTCGAAGCGTGACCACGTCAGGCCATCGAATCGCACGTCGCCCAAAGGCGTATTGAGCATATTGAACATCACGCTGAACAACGGCGTTCGGCTTGGATCACGCGGCAGCCCGAGATCCTGCACGAGCAGCTCGAACGGCATGTCCTGGTGTGAATAGGCCTCCAATGCAGTTTCGCGCACGCGCTGCATCAAGGCATCGAGAGTAGGGTCGTCCTCGAGGCTGGTTCGCAGCACGAGTGTATTTACCAGCGTGCCGACAAGCTCCTCGGCCCCCCCGTACTGCCGGTTGGCGATGGGTACGCCCACGGCGATATCCCGGACTCCGGTATGGCGGTACAAAAGGATCTTCAGCGCCGACAGCAGCAGCATCGCAACAGTGAGTCCGCAGCTAGCAGCACGTTCGCGCAGGCGCGTCACCAAGCCTGGTGAAAAGTCCAACCGAACTTTGTCGCCGGAAAATCCCTGCTGGGGTGGCCGGGGGAAGTCTTCCTGCAGACTCAGGTAAGTGAGGCCGTTGAGCTTCTGGCGCCAGTAGGCGAGGTCACTCGCACGACAATGGTGGTGAAAATGCTCGCGATGCCATGCCGCATACTCTGTGAGTTCCAACAACGGATCCGGCAGGTAAAGCTCACGTCCCTGCAAAGCCTGGTTATAGAAGACTGCCAGGTCGCGAACCAGGATGTCCAACGACCATTGGTCAGCCACACAATGGTGTGCGACAAGTACCAGCAGGGCGTCGTCGGCAGCAAGCCGAATCAGGCTGGTCCTGAAGACAGGCCCGGTCTCCAGGTTGAACGGCCTGCATGTGAGCTCGGTCAGTGCTCGACTGGCGCGTTCCATCTGCATGTCGCGGGGTTCACTCTTCAGAGTGATTTCCTGCAGATCCAGCACCAGGCCGTGAGAGACGTGTGTGACGACGTTGTCTTCAGATCGCGAAAATGTACTGCGCAATGCCGCGTGTCGCTGAATCAACAGGCCCAGACTTGCACGCAAGGCAGCTGAATCGAGGCGGCCGTTCAAGCGCAAGCAATGGTAGATATTGTAGGCTGCAGCCTGGGGGGCCAAGGCGTGCATGAACCACATCCGCTCCTGGGAAAACGTCAGCGCTGATTGTCCCTTGTCGGTTGGGGTGGGCGCCTGATGCGTTACCTCGCTTCGTGGCCTCACGGTGACAAGTGCCTTAATGCCGGCCGGGCTAGGGTGGCGAAGTACATCGACGGCTGTGACGTGTATTCCCAGCCTGCACGAAAGACGCTTCGCCAGCTGCGCCGCCAGCAGGGAATCTCCCCCCTCAGCGACGAAATCTGCGGCATCGCTCCGTGGTGGAGACCCGAGGACGTCGCACCATGCCTCGACAATAGTGTCGAGATGTCGTTGTTCCTGAACAGTCACGGACCGGATTCAAGCAGTGCGATGAGGTAATCACCATAGCCGCTCTTGATCATCGGTTTTGCCAGCTCCCGGAGGGCATCATCGTCGATCCATCCCATGCGCCATGCAACTTCTTCAGGACATCCCACCTTCAAGCCCTGACGTTTCTCCAGGATCTGGACGAAGTGGGCTGCATCCAGTAATGAGTCGTGCGTACCGGTATCCAGCCAGGCCATACCCCGCGTCATGATCTGCACATCAAGTGCGCCGCGTCGTAGATACTCGTTGTTGATATCCGTGATCTCCAGCTCGCCTCTTGGCGACGGCGTGATGGTCTTGGCAATCTCGACGACATCGGGATCATAGAAATACAGACCTGTAACGGCGTATCGGCTTTTCGCGCGACGTGGCTTCTCCTCGATGGCCTTGACCGCGCCTTGCTGGTCGAACTCCACGACGCCAAAAGCCTCAGGATTGGAGACCGGATAAGCGAAAACGGTCGCCCCGCGAGTACGCGCAGAGGCAGCCTTGAGGAGATGCCGGAAACCCCCTCCGAAGAACAGATTGTCGCCTAGAACAAGCGCACTGGATGTGCCGTCAATGAAGCGCTCGCCGATGATGAATGCTTGCGCGAGGCCTTCGGGCGATGCCTGGATTGCATATTCCAGCTGCAGGCCCAAACGTGACCCATCACCCAGGAGTTGCCTCAGCCCTGGCGCATCCGACGGCGTGGAGATGATCAGAATATGGCGAATGCCTGCCAGCATAAGGGTGGCCAACGGGTAGTACACCATCGGCTTGTCGTAGATGGGTAGCAGTTGCTTTCCAACCCCAAGAGTCACAGGGTACAGGCGTGTCCCAGATCCGCCGGCAAGGACGATGCCCTTTCGAGTCATGGCGATCGCTTCTGGGCTGCATGCCCGCGTGCGCCGAGGCGCTCGAGGCGATAGCTTCCGTCCAGAACCCGCTGCCACCATGCCGGGTTGTCCAGATACCAGCGTACTGTTTTACGAAGCCCGGTCTCAAACGTCTCGGTGGGCGCCCAATCAAGTTCACGCCTGATTTTTTGCGCATCGATAGCGTAACGAACATCATGGCCTGGCCGGTCTGATACAAAGGTAATCAACGAAGCATAACCTTCCTTTGGCGCGCCTTGTGGATGATATTCTTCGAGTAACAGCATAAGGCTGCGCACGACATCGAGGTTACTATGTTCATTGCAGCCGCCAACGTTGTACGTCTCGCCGATCCGCCCGGCGCCGAGGACTTTCCAGAGCGCCCGGACATGGTCTTCCACATAGAGCCAATCGCGAATGTGTTGGCCATCGCCGTACACGGGCACGGGTTGGCCGGCGATTGCATTGAGAATTGCGTGGGGGATCAACTTCTCTGGAAACTGACAAGGTCCGTAATTGTTCGAACTGTTCGTAATCAACACAGGCAGGCCGTAAGTCCTGCCCCAAGCGCGTACAAGGTGATCGGCGCTGGCCTTGGTCGCAGCATAGGGCGAGCTTGGCGCATAAGCCGAAGTCTCAACGAACAATGAATCGCTATCGGCAAGGTCCCCATACACTTCATCTGTCGAGACGTGCACCAGTCGAAACTCACGCTGCCGGGTGGACGACAGGCGTGCCCAATATGCACGCGCAGCATCGAGCAGCCGGGCTGTCCCCAGGACATTGGTATTAAGGAAGTCATCGGGTCCATCGATGGAGCGGTCCACATGCGTTTCTGCCGCCAGGTGGAAAACCGCGTCTGGCTGGTAATGCTCGAACGCGGCCTCCAAGGCGGCCCTATTGCAAATATCGAGGTGCTCGAACTGATATCTTGCCGACCCGGAAACTTGCGCGACGGAGTCGAGATTGCCGCAGTACGTCAGTTTATCGATACTGACCACGGAGGCAGGCGTGAGGTCTATAATGTGCCGCACAAGCGCCGAGCCAATGAAACCGGCGCCTCCTGTCACGAACAATTTCACCCCAGAGCGCCTGCGGCGATGGGTGTCCAAAGACTAGCGTGTCGAGTCACTCCTCACTCTCCAGAGGCGGTGCGTTTCGCCCTTAAATACATTTTCTGCAAGAATCACTCTATATTCTGCCATTATCCGGTCGGCTCGGCGTTGTTCCGTGTCGCCCTGTGCGCCAGTTCTCAGACTTAAAACAGCGGCGCCGCAGAGGCGAGCAATTCCTTGACTTGCATACCAGTGCTGGCTAACTTTTCCCAATAATATCCGCTTCTTGTCAAGCAGTCAGAAAGGACTCTGTGTGGATAACGATCGTGAGGGCTTTTCGAGGGTCGAAGTCGGTTCGAGCCGATCTTTCGCCATCGTCTTCTGCGTAGTCTTCCTGTTGATAGGTCTCTATCCGCTCATCGGTGGCTCCGGGGTGCGTGTCTGGTCCCTGGGAATAGCGGCGATATTCCTGTTTTTCGCCTTCTTCTTTACCAGCGTCCTGCAGCCTCTCAACGTATTGTGGTTCCGATTCGGGATGCTTCTGGCGCGTATCGTAAACCCTATCGTCATGTTCGTGATCTACGTTGTGACGATTCTGCCGTTCGGGCTGGGTGTCAAGCTGCTTGGCAAGGATCTGCTGCGCCTCAAACTCGACAAGTCGGCGAAAACCTACTGGGTAGAGCGCGAACCGCCTGGCCCTGAGCCGGGCTCTCTCGAAGATCAGTTTTAGACTCTGCAGAGGCAAATCGATGATTCTAAAAGAGTTATGGAGATTCTTGCGCGTCCGCAAGAAGATGTGGCTGCTTCCGATCATCATCGTGATGGTCATGCTGGGAGGCCTGCTGGTCCTTGTGCAGGGCACCGCTGTCGCGCCGTTCATTTACACGCTGTTTTGATCAGAGGTTCGAAGCCATGAGAGTGCTGGGTGTGTCGGCCTTCTATCACGATAGTGCAGCCGCCCTCGTGGCTGGCGGCGAGATCATTGCCGCGGCCCAGGAGGAGCGCTTTTCCCGCAAGAAGCACGACGCGGGGTTTCCGGAGCAGGCGATCACCTACTGCCTCGAGGAGGCGGGGCTGACGCTTGGCGATGTCGATTTCGTAGTGTTCTATGACAAGCCCTTCCTGAAATTTGAACGGCTGCTTGAAACCTATCTCGCCTTCACCCCGCGCGGATTCAACTCCTTTCGTATGGCCATGCCGATCTGGCTCAAGGAAAAGCTTTTCCAGAAAACGCTCCTGCGAAACGAATTTCGCAAATTCGATGCGAACTTCGACTGGGAGAAGAAGCTGCTCTTCTCCGAGCATCACCTCAGTCATGCGGCCAGTGCCTTTTATCCGTCCCCATTCCAAGATGCGCTTGTACTCACCATGGACGGTGTGGGCGAATGGACCACTACCTCCGCGGCTGTTGGCCGAGGGAACGATCTGAAGGTCCACCGGGAAATCTTCTTTCCCCATTCGCTGGGGCTTCTCTACTCCGCGATCACCTACTACATCGGCTTCAAGGTCAATTCGGGCGAATACAAGGTCATGGGGCTGGCTCCCTACGGGAACCCGGTCTACAAGGACCTGATGATCGAGAAATTGATGGACCTGAAAGCTGACGGGTCATTTCGGCTGGATATGCAGTACTTCAATTACTGCACCGGACTGACAATGACTAACGAGCGGTTCAGCCGTCTGTTCGGCCGTCCAGTGCGTGGCAGGGAGGACGAACAACTCGATCAGTTCCACATGGACATGGCGGCCTCGGTACAGGCTGTCACTGAAGAAGTGGTTTTGAGGTTGGTCAAGGGGTTGATCGCAGAGACTCGGATCGAGAATGTGTGCCTGGCCGGAGGCGTCGCACTCAACTGCGTTGCCAATGGCAAGTTGTTGCGTGAAGGCGTGGTCGACAAGCTCTGGGTTCAGCCCGCGGCGGGGGACGCCGGGGGTGCCCTCGGCGCAGCACTGCTTGCCTACTATTACTTCAAGCAACAGCCCAGGAATGTTGCCGCCGGGCGACTGGATGCCATGAAGGGCTCTTATCTTGGCCCGGGATATGAGCAGGACGATATCGAAATGCGTCTTCGCCAGTGTGGCGCCGTAGTCGAGGTGCTCCAGAACGACGGACAACTGCTCGATTCTGCGTGTTCGGCGCTTGCGGACGAGAAAGTCGTGGGCTGGTGCCAAGGTCGAATGGAGTTCGGACCTCGCGCCTTGGGAAACCGTTCGATTCTCGGCGATCCGCGATCGGAATCCATGCAAAAAGTCATGAATCTCAAGATCAAGTATCGCGAGAGTTTCCGACCGTTCGCGCCATCGGTCCTTCGGGAAGACGTTTCGAAATACTTCGAAACCGACACGGACAGCCCCTACATGTTGCTGGTAGACAAAGTCCGACCGGAGTTGTGTCGGCAAATGTCGGAGAATGAGTCCGCGCTGTTTGGCATCGACAAGTTGAACGTGCGGCGATCGGATCTACCCGCAATTACCCACGTTGATTACACTGCGCGCGTCCAGACCGTACACACAGAGAGCAATCCACTGTTTCATGGACTCATCAGTCGGTTCAAGGAAAGGACCGACTGCTCCGTGTTGATCAATACCTCTTTCAACGTAAGGGGTGAGCCGCCCGTGTGTACGCCCGAAGATGCCTTCAAGTGCTTCATGGGTACCGAGATGGACGTCCTCTACGTAGGCCGGTGTGCCATGTTCAAGGACGCGCAGGATGAAGCTTTGAGGATTGACTACAAGAACGCCTTCGAGTTGGACTGAACCCGATGGGCCTTCGTGCCCGGTCACCATCGCTTCCATGGCGCTTTTCCAGACTCCCAGAGCTCTTCGAGAGTTCGCTTGTCTCGAAGAGTATCCATTGGAAGCCAGAATCCGCGATGGAAGTAGACTGAAAGTTGATCTTCCGCCGCCAGTCGCTCCAACGGCTCTCGTTCCCAGACCGTTCGGTCGCCTTCAATGTAGTCGCCGACTTTAGGCGATAGTACGAAGAACCCTCCGTTGATCCACCCTCCGTCGCCTTGCGGCTTCTCCTGAAAGCCGGTTACGCGATGACCGGCGTACGTCAATGCGCCGAATCGTCCGGGCAACTGTGTCGCCGTAACGGTCGCAAGACGGCCCTCCGCCTCATGCAACGCGATTCCGGCCTGAATATCGACATCACCTACGCCATCGCCATAGGTGAGGCAAAACGCATCGTCATCGCGCACGTATGGGAGGATTCGCTTGATACGGCCGCCGATCATCGTCTCCTCTCCAGTGTCGATCAGCGTAACGCGCCAAGGCTCGGCATTGTTGTTGTGCACGATCATCTTGTTGTCATGCATGTCGAACGTCACATCGGACATGTGCAGGAAATAATTTGCAAAGTACTCCTTGATGACGTAGCCCTTGTAACCCAGGCAGATCACGAAATCCGTGACGCCTTGAGACGAGTAGATCTTCAGGATGTGCCACAGAATGGGCCTGCCCCCAATCTCGACCATCGGTTTGGGCTTGACGGTCGTTTCCTCGGACAATCGCGTGCCCAATCCACCTGCCAGGATGACTGCTTTCATAGGGTTGTATTTTCCCAGTACGACAAGTTTGCTTGAATCATGTCTATCTCCGTTGTGCCAGAAGGCATACATCCTCGGCTGGCCGGTTATGAGTGAATGGAATTCCAGCCAGCGCATGAAAAACACCCAGCTGTCTGACATTCTCGAAACTGTTCACTCTATCGACCTGGTACTTCAGGCCTTCGAAATCATAACACCACTTATGAGCATCACCGGCCAGCAATGGGTCCCTGTATCCACCCTGATGAGCGAAAACGGAAAAGGCGCAACTCGGAGGCGTGTCCGCAGGAATGCGCCAACGCATGGCGAAGTTGCGATATTCCCTTTCCGGAAGTGTGCGATATCCATTCAGATACGCCTTTACGTGCTGTCGCAAGTCCGGCACGGTAATCAGCAGGTAGCCTCCGGAGTTCAAAAGCCTCGCGCAAGCTGAGAGAACGCTTTCCGCCTCTTCGAAGCTGAAGTGTTCAAGTACGTGCTGCATTCTGATGAAGTCAAATTGCCCGATTGCGTCGAAGTCGTCAGCGGTCAGCTCCAGAACGCTTTTCTCGAAGTAACGGGCTGAGTGGGCGCTCTTGGATTCTTCCAGCGGACCCAGGTCCATGCAGTGGAAGCCGTCCTCGAGACTTTTGCTGCCCAGGTCCAGCCATCGAGCCTTTTTCTCGGAGACAAGCATCTTTTGAAGGCCGCACTGGCCGGATCGAAATCGCGAGGCGAGCTCAAGTGTCAATCTACTCAACATGTTTAGGATTACCCTGGATGTGGCGATCGGAAAAGGGTGTAACGTGCAATACCCACAGCTGCGGTAGCACTGTGCCTGCGCATTTGTCTAATTATCATAATTGTCGCTTGGTGGCGACAGTCTGCGGCGATGTTATGAAGCAAGTTCACGGTCCTGAAGGAAGAAGTACTGTAGTATTGTGAGCCACGTCTCAAAGCTGATCATTAAGCGCTAGGTACAATCAGTTTTGTCCAGCCTACCGGGCTTGCCACTCGACTTCAGCAGGTGCACTCAGTGCGTTCCAGTACTTCAAGAGTTTTAATCACGCCGTTTCCCGTACCGCGCCGCGTCTTTGCGGTGGCGGGCATGTTTCTCACGCTAGCCTTCCTGGGGGTGAGCGGCTTCTGGGCCAGCCCTGTCGTGGCCCAAGGCGCGCCTCCGGAATCGCCGCAGATCATTGCAATCGACGGGGTGACTATCCAACCTTCGTCAGGCGTGCATGACTTTACCGGGTTGCCGCTCACGGCAGACGGCTGGACCGATCTGCACGCGATGATCAACTCGGATGGGTACACGGATGCGCGCATCGTGTACGTGTCGAACTCGGGCAACGATAGCTCGGGCCAAGTGTATAGCCGGAACAGTTCAGCCATCGGTGGCCAGCCGCTCAACCCGACCGGCTCGATTGCGCCATATGCAACGCTCGCGGCGGCCTATAATCAGCTCAGGAACGGATATCCGGATGTGATGCTGCTGCGCCGCGGGGATTCGTGGACTTCCAGTCTGACGGCAACCAAAGGGGGCCGCAATAATTCAAGCCGCATGATATTCGCAGCCTACGGTCCCGAAAGTGTGGCTCGCCCAGTTGTAAGGGAGCTGAGCACCGACAATGGGGCCACTCATGTGGTGCTGTCGAGCATCCACAATGCGTTTACGGGAACCAACACGGTCATGTTTCGCGGTGAGAACGTACTGGTCGAGGATTATCTGTGGGAATCGCCTGCCAATTCGGAGTCCCAAGTAATAGCTACTTTGCTCAACTATGGGCGAGGGACAATTCGACGAAGTGCGGCAAGTTGGACGGTGTTTTTTACCGGAGTGTGGGGTAGTCAGCCGGCCAATAGTCAATCCAGATTCGAGGAAGTCACCATCTCGCGGAGCAGGGCAGGCTCGGGGTTGAGCAATGTCTATTTTGCAGAGCGCGCAGAAGGAATTCAGTCGATCGGCAACCAGTCGCTAATGACCGGAAACGCTGGTTTCAGGCAGCGTGGCGGCGGAATTGTTCGAGAAAACCTGACCATGGGCACTCAGCCGGGGCTCTCATTTGGTGGCGGCTTCGACGTCCAAGGCCGGGCAGTTGTTGAGCGGAACGTTGGAATGCATAGTCCGGGTCCCCATGATCTGGTTGCGATGAATGCTTCCGTTGTCGACGGAAACATATGGACTGCGGTTACGTCCGGCTCAGGCTTCCCAGTGCTGAGATTTCCTGGGGAGTATGACTCTCCGAGTGGAGCAATTCACGGGGGAGTGTTCGGCTATACAATCATCTCGAACAACATTCTGTTTAGTACAGAAAGTCCTAGCTCAATCGCTTGGAGTGGTGCCAACGGTTCCCTGTTTTCATATTTCAATGCAGGGGCCTCGTATACGTTCAGAGGAAACGCCATCATCAAGGCAAACGGAGGGCAAGTCCTGAGTGTCCCAACGGATACTCGAATTTCCTTCCAGGACCAGCGGTATTTCAGCACTGCTTCGACCGGAAACTGGTTTGCCAATAGATCCTACGATCAGATGGTTCCAACCACAGGAGCGGCTACCAGCCCTTCGCAGTTCTCCAATCCCAACAGGAATGCTGTGACCTATATGCAATCGATAGGTGCCCAGCCCTCTAGCATATCGCAGGCGCTTGAATGGTATTCCGATGGTGTGCCGGGTAACCCATCCCTGGCCGGTGCTTTATCGAACCGGCGTGGGGCGTGGGATACCCGATTTACTGCCAAGGCGGTGATCAACCACATACGGGCGGGCTTCGATCTGGAACGCCTGTAAGTACACCAGTTGGTCTGCAAGCACGATTCAACGTTAAGCTCAAGTCAGCCAATGACACGCACCGGTGCTGGCGCGTAACAGACGTAAGACATATTCGTCTTGCGGACACCTACGCGCCGCTTGCTAAGCGATCTACTGCATCCTGGGCGGTCCCAGGTGTATCCGCGATAACGTAAAAAGTCTTTCGCACATTTGAGGAGGCGGTGGTCTCTGTCTGGTTAAATTGGAAGCGCGACCAACCAACCACCAGACATGGGAGAGACCACCATGGAAAAAGATAGCACGAAGGCGCTCGGGCGAGTGATCA
>JBGTIC010000469.1:0-4198 GCA_041745895.1 Gammaproteobacteria bacterium | reverse complement strand
GAATGGCTCCCTACGGTCCGCTTTATTTCCGCCAAAGACCTCCCACAGGCAACGCCCGAACCGCCACCGAAGCGGGTCACCCTTAAGGATCAGTCAGAAACACGCGTGTCCCGCCCAGATAGATCTCATTACCCGAGCGGCTGATTTCGTCCTGGTAGCGCGCCGTATTGGTGGTGAACTCCAGCATGACGGACCGCCCACTCGAGACGATGCGCCAGGTCCCTTGCTCGGAGTCCTCGCTCGAGCTGCCACCGCTCATGCCTTCGACGTACATCGAGACCGAGCTTGCGCTGTAGTACTCGAAGATGCCGTTGGCATACAGGGTCACTTCAGTGCGTGAATTGAAGCCACCCGATCCACCGCCACTGTCGTAACCGCTCATGCTGACGAGTTTTCGGCCGCGTAGCACCTGCAGCCACTCGCGTGCGGCGGGACTGCCGTCATGCAACGCGTCGGCGCCGGCCGTCACTCCCTGCTGCTGCGAATCGCCCGCGTATGGGTCGAGCCCGGCGTGTCCGGACTCAGCGCCCCCCATATGATCGCCGCTATGGCCTTCGCCGTACCAACCCTGATCATCGTAGGGTTGCTGCGCATACGACTGCCCTGCGCCCATTCGGGTGCTGGCAAACATGGCGTCGATCTGCTCACGCCGCTGGCCGATCTCGCGGCGCAGCCCCACGGCCATGATGCTGACCGCGATGTCCTCCACCACCACCAGGTACATCGTCAGTTGCACCCGGCTGCCGCCCAGGGGCCGACCTTCGTAGGTGCTGATCACGCCCGTGCCCGCATCCGTGTGGACGATCTGCGGATCGCCCACACGACTGAGCATCGGATACATTTCCAGCACGTCGCGTTCACTCTGCGCGATCACGTGAGGATCGGCGGCACTGCGAACCTCGCCTGCCGGCAGGGCCATGACCAGCACAGTCTCGCTCTCGCCGGCGTCATAGGGCGTAAGCTGATACTGCAGCTCGTCAATAGCAAGCGCACTCCAGCCCTGCGGCAGCGTCATGGCGAACCCGTAGGGATGAATGAACTCCTCGAAGGACTGCGCGTGCGTGCTGGTAACGAGGAGCAGTGCGCCGATCAGCCAGGGCGATGAACGTTGCACCTGCGTCCGCATCTGCGCGATGAGTTTCATGTGCATTCTCCGTGTCATTGCGATCTAGCGAAGCGTCATGGTGTCGTTGAAGGGGTTGTTGTCGCCGCTCACCGGCGTGAGCGAGACCGATACACCGATGTCGTTCCACCAGAAGTAGCGCGGCTGGGATCCTGGTGGCCTGACGGGCGTGACGGTCACGGTATCGGGCTGCGGCCTGCCCTCTTCATCTGGCGGATTTTGCTGGACGTCGATGAGGTTTCGGACCGGGTAGGCCATGCACTGTGAGCCGTCTGCGCAGCGCTGACACTCGTCGGTAACTTGGGTGCGGAACGCCGCCACCGCGCTGTCGCGCCTCGCGACGTCAAAGTTCTGCGACTCTCCAGGCTGCAGGGCACGCACGTTGAAGTTCCGGTTGCCTGCGAAGTTGCCATTACCGCCTGTGTCGAACAGCAGGGTCGTGGCCGGCGAAGGGTCGCCGCCCAGGTTGGTGACGATGATGCGCAGATCGGGGATCTCGCGGAGTACAGCAGAGTTCTGTTGAGTATGCTCCTTGGGCGGACACAGGTTGTATCTGTTGATGTCGCTATTCTGGAACTCCGGCCCCGTGCTGATGAAGGTACGGTCGAGCATCACCGCAAGATCGGGCCTTGGCGTGCGTGCGCTTCCGCCGGACCCCGACTGCGCCCCGGACTGTGAGGATCCAACCCTGCCGGGCAATCGCATGCCGCCGCCCGGGCTCGAGGCTTCCACTCCAACCCCTTCAGTTGTGATCGGCCGACTCGGCTGCACGGTCTGGGGCGCCCGAACGACACTGCTGTCCCTGGCGACAATCAGGTTCGATGTATGGCTCGCGCCGCGGACCGTGTATACGAGCACGGTACCGGTGGTGAGTTCCAGGTAGTCATTGAAGAACTGCCCGTGGGTAACCCACCCGCCCTGTTCACGCACCCGGGCGCTGAAGCTGATGGCATCACCGCGACGCGAGGTGATCGTGAGGCGTTCGAACACGCCGCTCGCAGGCAGCGGGGTACTGACACCCCGGATCCAGGTGTTGACACCCTGCCCGGAAAGACTGAACTGGTGATCCCGGCTGTTGTTGACGAGGTCAAGAGACAGGGGACGCTGCTGTGGCTCATACAAGCGAATATTTCGCCGCAGGTCGATCTGGTAGGTTGTGGTGTCCCCGCCGGTCAGCGAGGGCCTGCGCAGCCGCACACTGCGGATACCCGGCTCGGCGCCCGCCTGCACAATGAACCGGACGGTGACGTACGGAGACTCGGGACGGCTACCACGGGAAGTCGGCCGGACCACCACGCCCCTATCACGTACGCCCTTATCGACGATACGGTCGACCCTGATGCCGGCGCCGGAGACATCCACGCTGCTGGTGATGTCCAGCCACGGTCCGCAGAAGGAAATCTCAAGGGTTTCGTTTGCCGTGAAGGGCGCATACGCGCGCGCCCGTGTCGGCGGCCCGTCACCGGCGCTAACGCCCTCCTTGCTCTCGCGACCGGAAGGCAAGCGGATGCTCTGGAAGTTGTGGTTTACAACGCCCAGCGGATCGAATTTGCAGAGTGTGTAATCGGCATTGGCCGCAGGACTCAGGGCGGCCAGACAAGCCGCAGTGAACATGGCGGGGATCAAGTGTCGCATCGCGCGTTACCTGGGTAGTGGAGACGACTGCAGTGTGCCGGGGCTCTCCGCCGCGATACCTTACCGAATTCCGACGATTTCCCGACTTCGCCGGGGTGTGGCTCCATCCAGTCGATATTTCATAGACTTACGCATCGCACGGAAGTGGTTCCCCGTTGCCCCGGGGCCAGCTAACATCACGCCGATGGATCACACCCAACCGGCGGACCAAACAGCAAATGCGCCCGGGGCCGATGGTGAGCCCCGCGGACAGCGTTTCGTTTTCGGCCGCTGCGCGCTGGATACCCGCACGCTGGAGCTCAGCGTCGACGGCGTTGCCGTCAAACTGGAACGAAAACCCCTGGAGGTGCTCATCTTCCTGCTGGCGCACGCCGGCGAAGTCGTCACCAAGGACGAGCTGCTCGAGGAGGTCTGGCAGGGGCGCGTGCTCAGTGAGTCGGTACTCACCAAGTGCATCGCCAAACTTCGGCAGGGGCTTGGTGACGAAGACCAGTCGGTCGTGAGGACCGTCCATGGGTACGGCTACCGCCTCGTCGCCGATGTCCGGGTCGAGCGCTCGGTCGAGGCGCCTGCGCGCCTTATGCCTGAACTCACGGCGGGTGATGCCCCGCCGCTGCGCCCGCTGTGGCGCCTCGAACGTCGGCTGGGCAGTGGGGGCTTCGGTGAGGCCTGGCTGGTGCAGCACAGCAAGACCGGCGACAAGCGCGTCTTCAAATTCGGCGCCGACGCGGCAGGACTGGCCGCGCTCCGGCGCGAAATAACCTTGCACCGCGTTTTGCGCCAGGCGCTGGGCGAGCGTCAGGACTTCGTGCGACTGATCGACTGGAATCTCGCCGAGCCGCCCTGCTATCTGGAGGTCGAATACATCGACGGCGGCTCCATGGTGGAATGGGCGCAGGCCGCCGGTGGGCTGTCGAGCATTTCCGAGCACACGCGCATCGAACTGATCGCGCAGATTGCCGACGCCCTGGCCGCCGCTCACGCAGTGGGCGTACTGCACAAGGATCTGAAACCCGGCAACGTCCTTGTTGCGACCAACGAGCATGGCGATCCCCGGATCCGGCTGGCCGATTTCGGCAGCGGTCTTCTGACCGATCCGGCGCGCCTGGAGGCCATGCAGATCACGCGGCTGGGTTTCACCACGGAGCACGATTCCCAGAGCAGCGGCGGCACGCCCCTGTATCTTGCCCCGGAACTGCTGCATGGGCAGGCACCGACGGCACGCTCGGACATCTACGCACTTGGGGTGATGCTCTACCAGATGCTGGTCGGCGATCTGCGCAAGCCGCTGTCGGTGGGGTGGGAGCAGGACATCAGCGATGAGCTGCTCAGGGAGGATATTTCGGCTGCCGCGGAGGGCCGGCCGGAGCAACGCCTCGGCGATGCCGGCGTACTGGCGACTCGCCTGCGTGCGCTCGAAGCACGCAGGCGGCAACGCGA
>JBGTIC010000468.1:0-2147 GCA_041745895.1 Gammaproteobacteria bacterium | reverse complement strand
CAGCCGTCCAGCCACTCCCGGACGGCGTAAAGGTCGCCGACCTGACCGGCCGCCATGCGTTCGATCGGCGCCCGCCCGCCGAACAGCGGCGCGCTGTTGGGCAGTTGCGGCCATCGCTGATAGGCCTGTTGATCGGGCAGTAGCAGGCGCAGCGCCTTCCAGATGCCCAGAATGTAGGAGACTCTCTCCAGCGTGTCGCCCGCCACGCGCGCAGGCGCCCGCCGTTTCCAGTCGTACCAGGAACGCTCTGAGATGCCCAGCATGGCGCACTGCTGCTCTCGCGGAAGCTGCCATTGATCGAGGATGTTCAGCGCCGTGGCGATCGCGCCGCTGACATCGTCGGGAACACTCAGCGCCGCGGGCGCGGGGTTGGACCGCGAAGTATCTGGAATGGCTGATGGCATGGGAGCACTTTGTTAAAGCCAGATTGGTAGCCTGTGGCTGCCGCAGCGCCACTTGATCCATCGTACTGCAGTGATGCGCAAAACTCAATTATCCGCGCAGGGCTGCAAGCTCGTAGGTTTCCAGACAGGCTAATCGCGAGAGCTTCGCAGGGCTTCGG
This sequence comes from Gammaproteobacteria bacterium, assembly GCA_041745895.1. GTDB lineage: Bacteria > Pseudomonadota > Gammaproteobacteria > Steroidobacterales > PWYM01 > PWYM01. Next base: position 1,585 of record JBGTIC010000468.1, on the reverse strand, counting down.
AAACGACTTCGAAAACTCTCTGTGGCGCTCAATCCTGCCCCTGCCCCGCCAGCAATGCCTGCACCTGCGCCAGCGAATCCGCATCCTTCGGTCCCAGGTCTTCGCGCCATCGCCGGATCCTCGGAAACCGCAGCGCCACCCCGGAGCGGTGACGCGCCGAGTGTGCGATCCCCTCGAAGGCCAGCTCGAACACCTGCAACGGCTCGACCTGGCGGACCGGTCCGAAGCGCTCCAGCGTGTGCTTCCTGATCCATCGATCCAGGCGCACGATTTCGGCATCCGCCAGACCTGAGTAGGCCTTCGCCACGGGCACCAGATCCTCGCCCTGCCAGACTGCAAACGTGTAGTCGGTATACAGGCTGGCGCGGCGGCCGTGGCCGGCTTGGGCATAGATCATCACCGCATCGAGCGTCAGCGCTTCGATCTTCCATTTCCACCAGTCGCCGCGCACACGGCCGGCCCGGTACGGCGAGTCCATGCGCTTGAGCATCAGGCCCTCGACGCCCAGCTCGCGCGATTTCGCGCGCGCTTCGGACAATGCCTGCCAGTCCTCGCCCGGCAGCGACGCCGACAGTCCAAGCGCTGCTGGCGCGCCTTCGAGCAGGCCGGCGAGATGGGTGCGTCGCTCGCGCAGCGGGACCTCTCGCAGGTCCGAGCCGGCCAGCTCCAACAGGTCATAGGCAAGCAGGCGCACCGGCACCTCTTCGCGCAGACGCTTGCCGGGCTTGAGTCGGCCAATGCGTCGTTGCAGCGCGGCAAAGGGCAGCGCGTGCTCTTCGCCTGGACGCCACGCCAGCAGCTCGCCGTCGAGCACGCTGCCCTCTGGCAGAGTCTGCAATGCCTCGAGCACCTCCGGATATCGCTCGGTGACGAGCTCCTCGCCGCGCGTCCAGATAAAGCACTCGCCGCCGCGGCGAATGCACTGCGCGCGGATGCCATCCCACTTCCACTCGGCGAGCCACTCGTGGCGTTCGCCCAGCGTGGCGGAAGGTTCGTCTTCGCCTTCCAGGGGTGAGGCGAGAAAAAACGGATAGGGTCGCGAAGGTTCAGCGCTATCGTCTGCAGGCGCCAGCAGGCCCTCGAACCATGCGGCGTCCGGCTGCCAGCGTCCCATCAGCCGGTGTTGCATGGACGCCTGCGGGACATCGGCCAGCCCAGCGAGTGCGCGGGCGACGAGCGCGCGCGACACGCCCACGCGCAGTCCACCGGTCAGCAGTTTGGTGACCAGAAAAGCCTGGGCGGGGTCCAGTGCGCGCCACCATGCTGTGACGCTTCGTTCGCGCGCGTCGGTGTCGGCATCACGCAACGAGGGCAGGCGGTGCTCGAGCCAGTCGGCAAGCGACGCACCGCCGACATCGTCCGCGTGCGCGCATTTCGCTTCAGCAGCGTCACTGCTGCGTGGCGATACCGCGCCCGGATGTGGACCTTCGGTCGCGCCTGCCGGCTCATTCGTCGCCGAATCACCCGCCGGCGCGGCCATCAGCAGCGCGATCGTCTCGGCAAGATCGCCGACCGCAGCATAGGAATCCTCGACCAGCCAGGCCGGATAGCCACAGGCGCGCTGCAGCCAGTCGCGCAGGTCGGC
>JBGTIC010000467.1:0-3441 GCA_041745895.1 Gammaproteobacteria bacterium | reverse complement strand
CCGGCTGGGGAGCGGGTGCAGGCTCCGGCTCCGGAGCTGGCTGGGGCTGAGGCTGCGGTGCAGGCTGCGGCGCCGGCACGGGCGTGGGTTCGGGTTGCGGAACGGGATCCGAGTTTTTCTTGATACGCGTGACATGGATGCGCTGTGCGCGGGTGTTGCCGCGGGTGTCTTCGGCGATGATCGTGATCTCGTTTTCGCCCTCGACGAGTGCAATCTCCTGCACGCGCCAGGCGCTGCGGCCCAGCGCCCGGCCTGCCTGACCATTGCTGGTCTGCCAGCGGACTTCCTTGATGCCTTCTTCGTCCGTGGCGGTGCCGGCGAGCTCCAGTGACGCCTCACTGGTGACGAAACTTTCTTCGCGCGTCGGTACCAGGATTTCGAGGTACGGGGCCTGGTCGATGGTGTCGCCAGGCTGCTCGGCCGCCACGGCATCACCGCCGCTCGCGGCGTCACTGTCAAAGCATCCGGTGAGCGCAAGGCCCAGCATCAGCAGCAGGACGATTCTGGTGATCGGATTGAGCGAGCTCAGTGGCACAGTTGCATTCCCCGCAGATTGCAGCGGACCGAAGCGGTCCGGGGGCAACCCCAGGGGGGATACAAAGCAAGCCTGGTGACGGGGCCTCGCCCCGTAGACGCATCAGCCGACCCGTATGGGCCGTGCCTGACAAGGAGTGAAGACTTTTCGCGTCGTTCTCACTGGCAACCCCGCTGTCCTAGACTTTCGTCCTTAGACCGGAAGCTTTGCGTCCCCACCTTTCAGTGGGTTTGCCCTTTTCAGTAGATTGTTAAGCTACGCGTGCGGACCGACGCGAGCAACCGTTTCGGCGTGTTGGGTTCTCATTCTGCGAACAGCATCACACTCAATACGCGACGTACCACGTAAGAGCCGGATTATGTCTTCTCGTTCGGCTCGCCGAAGTGCATGCCAACGATGTTGTAGCCGGAATCGACGTAGAGAATCTCGCCGGTGATGCCGGCGGCCAGATCCGAACACAGAAACGCCGCTGCGTTGCCGACGTTCTCGATCGTCACGTTGCGGCGCATGGGGGCGGCGTCGGCGACATGGTGGAGCATCTTGCGAAAGCCTCCAACACCCGCGGCTGCGAGCGTCTTGATCGGTCCGGCAGAGATCGCGTTGACGCGGGTGCCGGCCGGTCCCATGTCTGCCGCCATGAAGCGCACGTTGGCCTCGAGACTTGCCTTGGCAAGGCCCATGACGTTGTAGTTGGGCACTGCGCGCAGAGCACCGAGATAGCTCAGCGTGAGCAGCGCGGCGTCGCGCTCGGCGAGCATCGGTCGTGCCGCCTTGGCCAGCGCTGCGAAGCTGTAGCTGGAGATGTCGTGTGCCACGCGGAAGCCCTCACGCGTCACGCAATCGAGGTAGCCGCCGCCGAGCTGATCGGGTGGAGCATAGGCCACCGAATGCACGAGAATGTCGAAACCATCCCAATGCCCGGCAAGCGCCGAGAAGAACGTATCGATGCCGGCGTCGGTGGCGACATCCAAGGGCAGCGCGATCGACGAATCAAGCTCGGCGGCCATTTTCTCGACACGACCCTGCAGCTTCTCGCTTTGAAAATTGAACGCAAGCTGCGCCCCTTCGCGATGCATCGCCTGGGCGATGCCATAGGCGATGGAGCGCTGGCTGGCCAGTCCGACGATCAGCGCACGCTTGCCGGCGAGAAAACCCATGTCGATGCTCCTTGTGCCGAAGTCAACGCGCTTCGGGCGTAATCACTATGAAACGGCGAAGCTCCCGCGCTTCAGCCGCCCTGGCGGGTCACGTCGACCTGCAGCGTCAGCTGTTGCCCGGGGCGCAATACGGCATTACCGGAGAGATTATTCCACGCAATCAGGTCGGGCACGCTCACCGAGAAGCGGCTGGCGATGCGCCACAACGAGTCGCCCTGGCGAACGGTGTAGGTGAGCTTGCGCAGCCGCGCAGCGCTCGAAGGCGCCGCAGCCTGGGTCAGCGAGGCGGCTGTGGTCGCGGGGTTTGCGCCTGCGCCTTTCTGCCAGATCACCAGTGTGCGCCCCACGCGCAGGGTGTCGCCCGGGGCCATGCCGTTCCACTGCGCAAGCTGGCGGACATTGACGCCATGGCGACGCGAAATCGTCCACAGGGACTCGCCGCTGGCGACCCTGTGCTCGTGACGCGTGTCGCCGCGCTGACGGTTCTGCGTGGAGGCCAGGCGCATGTCTGCGCTGCCGCTGTAGCGGTCCATCGAACGCACCGCCTGTGGGATCATCAGATGATCGCCGGCACGGATGTTGTTGCCGCGCAGTTCGTTGACGTCGCGAATCACCTCGACGGTGGTGCCGTAGCGCCTGGCAATATGAATCAGCGTGTCGCCGGTGGCCACACGATGTCGGCTCCACTGCACCTGCCGGCTGGCATCCAACCCCGCGAGCCGCTCACTGAAGAGCCCGGCACGATCTGCCGGCACCAGCAGACGTTGCGGGCCTTCCGGATCCGTCGCCCAGCGATTGAATCCGGGGTTGAGCCGGTAGATTTCGTCAGTGGTGACCTCTGCGAGTTCGGCGGCCAAGGCCAGGTCCATCTGTCCTTCTACCGGGATGATCGCAAAACCGGGTACATCGTCGATCTGCGGCAAGGTCACGGCGTGTGCCTCGGGGTCGGCGAGCAGCGAGCGGATCGCCAGCAGGCGCGGCACATAGGCTTGCGTCTCGCGCGGCAGATTCAGCTGCCAGAAGTCGGTACCGCGTCCGGCATTGCGGTTGCGCGTCACGGCCTGGCGAACACGTCCTTCGCCTGCGTTGTAAGCGGCGATGGCCAGCAGCCAGTCGCCATCGAAGAATGCGTGCAGGTATTCCAGATAATCCAGCGCCGCGCGTGTGGATTCCACCACATCACGGCGCCCGTCGTACCACCAGTTCTGCGCCAGTCCGAAGCGCCGGCCGGTGCCGGGAATGAACTGCCAGAGGCCGGCCGCACGGCCGTGCGAGTACGCGAAGGGGTCGTAGGCGCTTTCGATCAGTGGTACCAGCGCCAGTTCAGTGGGCAGGCCGCGCGCCTGGATTTCATCGAGGATGTGCGGCAGGTACAGGCTGCCGCGCGTGAATACCCGCTCGATGAAGGCGTCGTTGCGCGTGAACCGGGCCCGCTCGGTACCGATCCGCGGATTGTCGGCATCGTCGAAACCGAAGCCGCCGCTGAGCCGTGCGAGCAGGTGTAAGGGCGCGGCAGCGGCCGGGTCCGGGTCCAGAACGCCATTGCCGTCGTGCGTGCCGTCACCATGCTCGCCGATATTGCCGGCGATACCCTCCACCGCGTAATCCTCGTACGCACCAGGCGACGTTGTCGCCCGGGGCAGCGTCTCGCGCGGCAGCGGCGGGTGAAACACGACATCCTCGAGCGTGTCGGGCGGTGGGCTTGGTGACTGCAGGCCGGGTTGGCAGGCCGCCAGCGCCAGCGGCGCG